>JAIQGB010000448.1 GCA_020072905.1 Terriglobia bacterium
GCTCGGCGCGTTCGTAGATGGGCCAGTAGCGGCGGTCGTCGTAGTTGTACAAAGGCGAAGTGATTTCGCCCAGGCCGCGGCAGCCCGCTTCGTGGAAGCGGTCGACGAGCGAGACCGCCACGGGATCGTCGAGCTGCAGCTCGCCCAGGCAGATCAGGCGGTTGGGGTGCTCTTTAATGAAGGCGGTGACGCTCTTCAAGTCCTTGGGCGCCGTGATGATCTGCGCCAGCCCGTCAACGGAATCAAGCTTGGCGGTGAGTTTCTGCAGAAACGCCGGATCGCCGTTGTGATGGATGTGGGCGTCAATGAGCTTGGGCTGCCCCTGCGCCAGGAGCAACGCGGGCAGGAGCATGGCCGTCGCAAAAGAAAAGAAACGAAGCGCGATTCTCATTCCGACTCCTTCGGTGAAGAATTATGCGCGCCCCATCATGCCACAATTTTGGGATCGCGGCACCGGTTGAGAATGCAACATCATTCCGGCCGCGGAGGCGAGCGGCCTGAAACCGGAGCATCTCTGCGAGCGAGAACTCCTTGGCTTTGCCCTATTTGTCTTGCTCAGTGCAATGGTTCTCGCTAACATACCTGTCATCAGCGTGGTTCAATCCTCAGGAAGACGCTATCTGGCGAGATGACTGGCGCGACCATATCCCACTACCGTGTTTTGGAAAAGCTCGGGGGCGGCGGGATGGGTGTGGTTTACAAGGCCGAAGATACCCGGCTCGGCCGTCAAGTTGCCCTGAAATTCTTGCCGCCTGAACTCGCCAAAGACCGTCAGGCCCTGGAACGTTTTCAAAGAGAAGCTCGGGCCGCCTCGGCTCTCGACCACCCCAACATCTGCACGATCTACGACATCGGCGACCACGAGAATCAACCTTTCCTTGTGATGCAGTTGCTGGAGGGACAGACCCTGAAGCACCGCATCAGCACAAAGCCGTTCAAGGCGGACGAGATACTGGAGCTGGCGATCCAGCTTGCCGACGCCCTGGACGCCGCGCACGCGAAGGGAATCGTCCATCGCGACATCAAGCCGGCGAACATCTTCATCACCACGCGTGGGCAGGCGAAGATGCTCGACTTCGGCTTGGCCAAGCTCGCGCCTGGGGCCAAATCGGTGGCAGAGGGCGGGGAGGCGGCGGCGATGCCGACCATCGGGGCGGCGGAAGAGCATCTCACCAGCCCGGGGACGGCCATCGGCACGGTGGCCTACATGTCGCCGGAGCAAGCCTTGGGGCAGGAACTCGACGCGCGCACGGACCTGTTCAGCCTTGGCGTGGTGCTCTACGAGATGGCCACGGGCCGGCAGGCGTTTTCGGGCAGCACCACGGCGGCGATCTTTGACGGCATCCTCCACAAAGCACCCACCTCCCCGGTGCGGCTAAATTCCGATTGCCCGGTTGAGCTGGAGCGAATTATCAATAAGGCGTTGGAAAAAGATCGCGACCTGCGATGCCAATCGGCCTCCGAGTTGCGCGCCGATCTGAAACGGTTGAAGCGCGATACGACCTCGGGCCGTTCTGTCGCGGCAGGAGCCAGCGCGGAGGGGCTTGGCTCCGCTCAACACGACAAGAGCGGGGGTGTCACCCTGGGCGGAAACGAAGGGTCTGCAGTTTCGAGACGTCGGCTGTGGCCGCTGACGATGGCGGCGATGGGTGTAGTAATTCTGTTGCTGAGTGGCATTCTTTGGTTCCGGCATCCGCAGCGAGTTTCTGACGGTCCAACCCAGCTATTACCCTTCACCAGCTTGCCGGGGATCAAGTCTGACCCGGCGTTTTCGCCCGACGGCAACACCATCGCCTTCACTTGGGATGGCGGCAACGAAGGGCACTCGAGTATCTACGTCAAACTCATCGGAGCCGGAACTCCGTTACAACTGACGAAGAGCTCCGGTGCCGACTCGAACCCCGCGATGTCACCTGACGGCCGTTACATCGCCTTTTATCGAGAATCGCCCGAGGGGAACGGCTATTATCTCGTCCCGTCGCTGGGCGGCGCGGAAAGGAAGCTGGCTCCGTCTTATGAGTTCGGAGGGCTGAACTGGTCTCCGGATGGGAAGTTTCTCGCCGTCGCCGACCGAATGTCTCTAGAAGGTCCGTTGGGCATTCTGCTGATTTCCGCCGAAAGCGGCGAGAAGCGTCCACTCCAGTTCCGAGCCGAAAAATCGATTGCGATGCCCGCTTTTTCTCCGGATGGGCACTTGCTGGCGTTCGCAGCGGGGCCGGAGTTCCTCGCGATCGATGTCTTTGTGATGCCGACAGAAGGCCGCGAGCCAAAGCGCCTGACCTTTGACAGGCTTTTTCTGGGGGGTCTGGCCTGGACGCCCGACGGACGCGACATCATCTTCTCCTCCCCCCGTGGCGGGGGAATTTATCGGCTGTGGCGGGTCGCGGCCTCCGGCGGCCCTCCGGAACTCGTCTCGGGCGCTGGGGAAGATGCCGAGGGGCCTGCGATGTCCCGCAAGGGCAGTCGCCTCGCCTATTTTTACAGGAAGGTGGACACGAACATCTGGCGCATCCCCGGACCTGCGTCGACGGTGAAAGCTGCGGCGCCGCTGAAACTGATTTCCTCCACAAGGGAGGATGTCTCACCCCAATACTCGCCCGACACCAAACACATTGCATTTGCCTCCGATCGCACGGGGAGTATGGAAATCTACGTGTCAGAGAGTGCTGGCTCGAATCCTGTCCAGTTGACCTCCTTTGGAGGCGCTGACACGGGAACCCCCCGCTGGTCTCCCGACGGACAATGGATCGCTTTCGATTCCCGGGCCAAAGGGCAGCCCGATATTTACGTCATCAGCGCGCAAGGCGGCGAGCCACGTCGCCTCAGCAGCGGGCCCAGCGCCAACTTCGTCCCGAGCTGGTCGAGAGACGGGCGGTGGGTCTATTTCACGTCAACTCGCAGCGGCAGCGAGCAAATCTGGAAAGTCCCTGCGCAAGGCGGCGGCCAAGCGGTCCAGGTGACGCAGCACGGCGGATGGAACGCGCCATTTCGCGGCGCGCACGTACTTCGACATTCCGCTGCCACAGAGATGTTGCGCCAGGGCGCCACCCTCGAACAGGTTGGCACCGTCCTCCGCCACCGGTATCTCGACACAACGGCCCACT
>JAIQGB010000449.1 GCA_020072905.1 Terriglobia bacterium
GTTGCCCGGCCACCAAGGTAGGAAAGCGAACCCGCGGTATATCCGATCAACTGAATGATCAGAAACACCCGATAGAAGAGGCCGGCCTTCCACAGGAATGCACTGGAGATGAGAACAGCGATAACGGCAAAGGGCAGAAGCCAGCGGCACAGTTTGTGGCTCGCCAGTTGCCAGGAGAAGAGTCCGTAGCGAAAGGGGTTGAGTAAGGACAGGTGCGAGAAGAACACCACGAGCCCGTGCACAATGGTCCTGACTTTACGAGACAACTCCACCCTTTCGGACCGGACCACACCGAGGCTCGCAGGGCATTCCGGATCGATGACCGCACGAAGGCCACGGGCAACAGCGTGCAAGGCGACAAAGAAGTCGCTGGATTGATCAGGATGCCAATCGTCGCATAGGCTGCGACGGGCGGCAAATAGCGCGCCACTTAAGCTCACGAGCGAGCTGACACGCGCCTCCAGGCGTCGCAAGCCCATCTCGCCGTATATATAGACGTGCTCGCCCATCCAGCCTTTCTTGGTGTCGGAGACTCTGTCGACGCTGGAAACTGCTCCAATGGACTTATCCGCAAAATGCGAAACCATCTGTTGGAGGACATGGGGCCCCGCAAGGATTGAGGCATCGGTGAAGACCAGGATTTCGCCTCGAGCGACGTCGCGCGCCAGCATCTGGATGTGGTGTTTCCCCCGCCTCTCGGGGCTATCGACGAGCTTGACGCCTGCGGCGGCGAACGACCGAATGATTTCTACGGTCGCATCCTGGGAGCCATCCGACCCCACGACAACTTCCAATCGATCCTTTGGATAGTCGAAGGCCAGCGTGTTCTGGATCTTCTCTCCGATCGTGGCGGCCTCGTTGTGCACGACGATGATAACCGTGACCGTCGGGGTCACATCCTCGCGGCGGTGCTCCTGGCGCCGGAAGCGGGAGATGATCCAGAGCACGATTTGATATCCGGCGAGCGTGTAGCTGACGAAGCCAACCGCCAGCCAGAATACCCAAACCATCATGCTAATGGGCCTCTAAACACCGCTGATAGAGCGCTTCGTACTCGCTGACCATCTTGGTGAGTGTGAAGCGCCTTTCGACTTCTTCCCGGGCGCGAGCGCCGAGCCGGGCGCCGAGCTCGGGATGGCGGAGGATTTCACAGACCCTGGCGGCCAGGGCCTCGGGATCGGCGGGCGGCACGAGGAAACCGGTCTCCCCGTCCTGGACAATCTCCTGGGGGCCGCCGGAGCGCGTGACCACGACCGGCTTTCCTGCCGCCATGGCTTCAAGGGTCGCGATGGAGAGGCCTTCGTCCGTCGAAGAGAGCACGAAGACATCGAGATCTCTCAGCACCTGCGGGATATCGGACCTGAAGCCGAGAAGAAAGAAACGCTCTTCGAGACCCAGCTGGCCAAGCAGACCCCGCATTCTTGCCGCGATCGTCTCTTCAATTTCACCGACGGCAACGAGCCGGGTTTCCGGGATGCAATCGACAATCCGGCGCGCAGCTTGAACGAAGTGCTCGTAGCCCTTGCTGCGGCGCAGGTTCGCCACCATGCCGACGAGTTTCGCAGGGCCTTCCAGGCCCAGCTCCGCGCGGAGGCTTCCACCCTGATGCGGAGAGAATCGGGCGAGGTCCACGCCGTTGTAAATCCGGTGCGTTCTCGCGGCGGGAAAGCCCGCGTCCACAAGCAGTTTTCGAAGATAGTCGGAGACCACGACCGTCGCCGTCGCGAAGTGTTGGGGAACCCAGGCTTTAATCCTCCTCCGCAAGCCCTGCTGCCTGGCCAGGCGGGGGGCGCCGTGGTAGGTCACGACTGTCTTCCGCCCGGTCAGCCTGCCCACCACGCTGCTGGAAAAATTCTGATCATCGAGGTGCGAGTGGATCAAATCCACCCCTTCGGACTTGACCAGTGTCATCATATTACGAATCAAGGCATACCAGGTCTTGGATTCATAGATTACGCAAGAAACTCCCCGCGCGCCGAGCTGCTGGGGCAGCCAATTGCCGTTGGGGAGAAAGGCGAGAGAGCGATAGCGGCCGGGGTCGATCCGGGAAGCCAGCTCGAGGAGCACCGTCTCCGCCCCTCCCGGCCCGCTTCCCTCGATGGTGTGAAGGATGGTAAAGCGCTTCAATTTGCCTGCCGCCCATCACCCGCTGTGGTATCGCCCCAAGTTAACCGACTACGGGCACGCTTTTGTCGTGATTGTGCCACTTCATGGCTAGTCATGACCCGATTACGGCCATTTCTCCCGCCCGCGGCTCGCGGCATCCGGATCCCCGAACATTGCGCCCGAACGGAGCGTCGCGCCGGTGCTTTTGGGTGCTGGTCCATGCCGTTTTCAAGACGGCTGCCTTCGGGAGAAGAATCTTCGGATCGGCCGTCCGATGATTAACTTCACGAGGGTGATTAACGTACCTGCAGCGACGCGCCAGTTGCGGGGATCAAAATCAAAAAAATAGACCGGCCGCCGGTAGGTTCGGATGATCTCCCGCCACGTCAGCAGGCCGGCGCGGTGGTAGTTGCCAAGCGTGGAGAAGTCCCAGATCAGGACGATGTGGCGGAAATGGCGATCGCTCTGGGTGACCAATTCGACCCGCTGGCCGATCAGGTCGAGGTAATGCAGCCAGCCCAGATCGACCCCGGCATAGGGAGCAGCGTCCGACGTGCCCGTATATCGCGGGTTGGCCTCGATCATTTTTACCCGCCCGTCGCGGCTGTCACGCTTCAGCTCAATCTCGCACAAGCCGCTATAGCCGATGCTCTGGAGAAACCTGTCGCAGATCGAATCGGTTTCGGCATCCTCCACTGGCTCGACGATGCTGGCGTTACCGTTATAGATCGGAGCGGTCCGGAGTTCCCGGAGGAGGCACCGCGCAATCCGCCGGCGGTCGGTGGAGTAGCACGACAGGTAGACGAGCTTCGCCGTGTCTGGCCCTTCGATCACCTCCTGAACAACGACCTCAGGATTGACTTTGGCGACGATGTCGTATTTCGCCTTCAAATCCCCCACGGAAGTGGTAACAACGACCTTGCGGTTGGCAAGAAGGTGGCCACGGGGGACATTCCACCAATCATAG
>JAIQGB010000450.1 GCA_020072905.1 Terriglobia bacterium
GTGGGCGGCATTCTGGAGCGAGTCTTCGGAGGCCTTGTCCCTGTTGGTGTTCCCGTGGTCTTCATGGCGCTGCACATTTTTGTGTCGCTTCTACAGGCGTACATCTTTCTCCTCCTGCCAGCCATTTACATCAGCATGGCGGTGGCGGAGGAGCACTAGCGATTTTGGATTTTAGATTTTGGATTGTGGGTTTCTAGGCGGGCTGTTTTGGTGTCTGACGTTCTTCCGACTTTGGACTGTCAACTGTTGACTTTCGACTGATTTCGACTGCCAGCGTGAGTCCCGCCTGCACGAGGGATGGCGGGAAACCACCTCCTGGCGGAATTTCATCAAGCTCTGTTCCGGCTCGCGGGGCAGGGCAGAGGAGGCAAAGTGAGACGTTACTGGTTGATGGGTTTGACAGCGCTCGGGGCTCTATTGGTTGCGGCTCCGGTTTTCGCGCAGGGGGCGGCGCCGGAGAAAGCCGGCTCGATGGATGCCGTGACGTGGGTGGCGATCACGTCCGGTTTCGCCATGGCCATCGCTTCGGCGGCCTGTGGCTACGCCCAGTCGAAGGCGACGGCCGCGGCTTGTGAAGGCCTGGCGCGCAATCCCGGAGCGAGGCCGGGCATTCAGTTCGCCCTGATTCTGGCTCTGGTTCTGATCGAATCGATGGCGCTCTACACGTTCGCCATCATCTTCCTCAAAGTCACAGTCACGTAACCTGCGATAATTTACGGTGACGGGGGAGGCCTGGGCCTCCCCTTTTTTCTTTTGTCCGAGGCTCGATCGCGAGCATGGTTCTGGCGCGCCATTGCGGAGTCGGCGTCTCTTGCTGTGTCCCTCAGGGCAACGGCCGGGCGGCCAGGCCGGTCAGGACGACCAGTTCGTTGGGGAAGAGGCCGAGGACGAAAATCCCGATGACGCTCGTGGCGAGCGCCACGCGCAGCGCCCAGGGCAGCGGGCCGGAGGTCGCCTCCGGTTTGCCCTCGCGCATATACATCACCACCACCAGCCGCAGGTAGTAGTACACGGAGACGACGCTGGTGAGCACGGCGATGATCGTCAAGCCGATGAGCTGGGAATGGATGGCGGCGCGGAAGAGATAGAACTTGCCGAGGAAGCCCACCGTCGTGGGGATTCCTGCCAGCGAAAGCATGAAGACCGTCAGGCAGGCGGCGACGCCGGGGCGCGTGTAGCCGAGGCCTGTAAAGTCCCCGATACGCGTGGAGCGCGCGGCGGTGCCGGCGAGGTGCGCGATCAGGAGGAAGGCGCCCACGTTCATCAGCGCGTAGGCGGTGAGATAGAAGAGCACGGCGGACGTTCCCTCTGCGCCGCCGGCGGTGATTCCCACCAGCACGTAGCCCGCGTGCGCGATGGCTGAATAGGCCAGCAATCGCTTCACGTTCGATTGCCAGAGGGCGGCGAGATTGCCCACCACCATGGTCAGGACGGCGGAGAGCCAGAGGATCTGGAAATTCAGCGAGCCGGCCGATTGAAATGCACCCAGGAAAATCCGCAGGATAACGGCGAACGCCGCGGCCTTCGGTCCCACGGAGAGAAAGGCTGTGACCGGCGCCGGAGCGCCCTGGTAGACGTCGGGAGTCCAGACGTGGAACGGAACGGTCGAGACTTTGAACCCCAGGCCGATGAACATCAAGACCATGGCCACCCAGAGCAGGGGAGTCCTGCTTGCGGCCGAGCGGCTCAGGCGGTCGCTCAGCGCCAGCAGGTTCGTCGTGCCGGTCAGCCCGTAGACGAAGGCGATGCCGTACAGGAAGAAAGCCGTGGCGAAAGAGCCGAGCAGAAAGTACTTCAGCGCGGCTTCGTTGGAAAGCGGGTCGTGCCGCTTGAAGCCCGCCAGCACGTAAGTGGAAAGCGATGAGATCTCCAGGCCGAGGAAGATCATCATCAGTTCCGTGGAAGCGGCCATGAAACACATGCCCACGGTTGCCATCAGGACGAGGGCATAGAACTCGCCATGGTTAATGCTGTCGCGCACCAGGTAGTCGAACGAGCCTAGCAGGCAAAGCGCGGCGACGAGCAGGAAGAGAGCGATGAAGTAAAGGCTGAAGGGGTCCGCGGAGATGCTGCCGCCAAAGGCCGGGCCGGGGGAGAACGAGGTCCGCATTGCCGCGGCGCCGGCGGCAATAACTCCGAAAAGGGCGAACCAGCCGAGCAGCGTCTTGCGGCGCGCGGGCAGGAAGGGCTCGAACAGCATCACCAGAATGGCGAAAATCGAAAGGATCACCTCGGGAAGTACGCGGATGAAATCGCTGGCCTGAACGGTGATCATCGAGTGGGCTCCGCGGGCGGAAGCGGTTTCTCGAGCGCGTAGGACGACGGCCCGCGCTCCACACGCTGAATCACCTGTGCGGTGCTTAAGTCGAGCCGGCGCAGGAAAGGCTGAGGATAAATTCCCATCCAGAGAATGACGATGACCACGGTGACCAGAATGACCTTTTCGCGGTCGGTCAAGTCGGGAAGCTTCCGGTTCTTCTCATTCGTCACTTCACCGTAGAACACCCGCTGGTACATCCAGAGCAAATAAACCGCCGCGAGTACAACGCCCACCGCCGCCAGCGCGGCGTACAGCACCCGCACGTGGAACGCTCCCAGGATAATCAGGAATTCGCCGACGAAACCGTTCAGCATGGGCAGGCCGAGCGAGGACAGGGCGACAAACAGAAAGAAAGCACTGTAAACAGGCAACGTCGTGGCGAGGCCGCCGAATTCGCTGATGAGGCGCGTGTGCCGGCGGTCGTAAAGCATTCCCACCAGGATGAAGAGGGCGCCGGTCGAGACGCCGTGACTGCACATCTGATAGATGGCGCCCTGGATGCCGGCCATCGTGAAGGTGAAGATGCCCAGCACGACAAAGCCCAGGTGCGCCACCGAGGAATACGCGACCAGCTTCTTGATGTCCGGCTGGACCATGGCCACGAGAGAGCCGTAGATAATCCCCACGATGGCCAGTGCGATGACGAACGGCGCAAACTCCCGCGAGGCTTGCGGAAACAGCGGCAGGCAGAAGCGCAGCATGCCGTACGTGCCCATTTTGAGCAGCACACCGGCCAGGATGACGGAGCCCGC
>JAIQGB010000451.1 GCA_020072905.1 Terriglobia bacterium
CAAGAAAACTTCCTAATTAGCCGAAAGACTACTAGCAGTGGTGCCGGGCGAGGCTAGTTTGGTGCAGGGGGGTCGTTCGAACGAGTCATGCAGGATTCCGGGCTTCCATTCAAACAAGATCCTGGGCAAGCGGGCGAACCGCTCAGCCCCGTGGCGGGGATATCAGACCAGGCGCTCGAAGCGGCCCTGAAGGTGCGGAGTACACAACAGGCGCTGCTCGTGGAGGTGAATGCCGCCCTGGCCGCGGCGGTGGACGCGGAAGACGTCCTTAGCCAGATCCTCGCGTTGCTCATCGAGCGGACGCGGCTCATCAACGCCTCGATTTTTTTGCTCGACCCCGCGAAGGGCGAACTCCGCTGTGTGGCGCAGGCTGGGTATGCCAACATTGAATCCATCCGCACGCTTTGGACGGAGGGGCCAGGCCTCATCGCCTGGGTTGCTCGGTCGCGTGGAGAGGTGTACGCCCCCGATGTCTTCAAAGACCCTCGTTACCTCATCGGAGATGCGCGGGCAAAATCGGAATATGCCGTCCCTCTCATCGTGGGCTCGACCCTTCTCGGAGTGCTCGACATCGAATCGGACCAGGTGGATGGCATCCGTGCCGTCACGCGGAAGCTCCTCGACCATTTCGCGGGCCAAGCGGCCATGGCCATCGAGCGCAGCGAGCTCTACAAGAAGCTACGCGCCTCGGAGCAGCGTTTCCGTTCGGTCTTCGAACAGAGCCCGTTGGGCGTGGCGCTTTGTGACCTGGAGGGAAGGTTCTTCGAAATCAACACCGCGCTGGCGCAGACTCTCGGGTACGAGATTGGCGAGCTCCAGGGAAAGCACTTTTTCGACATCACTCACCCTGAAGACCGTCCTCGGAGCGCCGAGAGCGCGGGACTGTTGCTGGATGGTATGGCCGACCGCTTCGCGCTCGAAAAGCGCTACGTTCGCAAGTCCGGAGAATCCGTGTGGTGTAACACCACGGTTTCCCTGATCCGAGGTCCCGCAGGCGAGCCCGCCTACCTTTTGGCGATTGTCCAGGACATCACGGAATCGCGGCGGGGCGAGCAGGAGCGGGCGCGGCTGATGGAGCGACTGTTCCAGGCGCAAAAGATGGAGGCGCTCGGATCTCTGGCCGGGGGCATTGCCCATGACTTTAACAACCTGCTGGGGGTCATCCTGGGATACGTTTCCCTGGTCAGGACTCGCCTGCCTCGCCAAGATCCGATGCAGGAAACGGTGGCCATGATGGAGCAGTCGGCCAGTCGGGCCGCGGAGTTGACCGACGAGTTGCTGCAGTTCGCCCGGCAGGAGAAGCCGCTCCTGAGGCCGCTCGCGATCGCGCGAGTCTTGGGCGCAGTGCTCAAGATCGTAACGCAGACGTTCGACCGCCGAATCCGGATTGACGCACAACTGCCGCCCGAATTGCCTTGGGTGGAAGGGGACCCCGGCCAATTGGAGCTTGCCATCCTGAACCTCTGCATCAACGCCCGAGATGCGATGCCGGAAGGAGGAACTCTGACCCTGGAGGCCTCGGTAGTGGCCCTCGCGCCGGAGAATCTTCCGCCCGATGCCCAGGGGTCGGCAGGCGAATATGTGCGAATCATCATCCGAGACAGCGGCGTCGGGATGGAGCCGCAGGTCCTGCAGCGCGTTTTCGAACCCTTCTTCACCACCAAGGAGTCCGGAAAAGGCTCCGGCCTGGGCCTTTCGCTGGTGCAGGGAATAGTCAGCCGCCACGGCGGCTTCATCGGCGTGCGCAGCCAAGAGGGGCACGGATCGGAATTCACTCTCCATCTCCCCGTCACCTCTCAGCCTGCGGAGCCTGCGCGCGAGGAGACTCCGCTGGCGGCGGAGCACGGGACCGGAACGGTGCTGGTGGTGGACGATGAGCCGCTGATGCTGTCGTTCACCGCGGAGGCGGTTCGCGAGCTCGGGTACAAAGTCGTCACCGCGGAAGACGGGGCGCGCGCCCGGGAGGTCTTTTCTGCGCGCTCCCCTGATATCGACATAGTTCTGCTCGATATGATCATGCCCGGCAAAAGTTGGGTCGACACTCTGCACGAGCTTCAGGCGATCAATCCCCAAGCCAAACTCATCCTCACTTCCGGTTACAGTAGCGTCCGGGAGGCGCGCCGCGCCCTCCAGGAGGGAGCCGTGGCTTTCATCGGTAAGCCGTATACGATTGACGCCCTCGCGCGAATCCTGAGAGTCACCCACCTGGGCGGCTCTGGAGAAGCTGGGGGCGGTCCGGCGAGCCGAGTCACCTGACTCCGAAGTTGTCCCCCCCGAGCCTCGGTCGAGACCCGCCTGGAGCTTCACGCGCATCCGTCTCCAGAAAATGAACCATTCTCTTGACGACCATGCGAAACTATTGTCCGATGTAGTGTCCGACCACGCTGCGCGGCGCTCCGATGACGCCACGGCGAAGAGAACAGCCGGATTCCAGCTCAGATCACAGGAAGTTAGCAGGCGGCGCATCCCGCCCTGGTCGAGGAGGTCCAAGGTATGAAGATTCTGGTTGCGCAAGAAGATGACGCATCGCGAGCAAGCCTCGAGGCCACGCTCGCCACGCTAGGACACGAGGCCCTTGCGGCGCAGGACGGCCTGGAAGCCCTCCACGAGCTGCGTGGGGCTGGCGCACCCAGGCTCGCCATTCTCGACCGCAAGCTGCCCGCCTTGGACGGGGTTGCCGTGTGTCGGGAAGTGAGAACGAATACCGCGTTACCCTACACGTATCTCCTACTGACCTGTGCAAAGGGTCAAGACCAGGAGTTGGGGGAAGAAATGAAGGCTGGCGCGGACGATGTCCTACCCAAGCCGGTCACGGCTGGTGAACTGGCGGTCCGGTTGCACGTCGGCCAGCGAATTTTGGAATTGCAGGAGGGACTGCAGAAAGCTCAGGCTGCCATCGGTTACCAGACGACCCACGATCCCCTGACGGGCCTCGCCAATCGGCCGGCCGTTCTCGATTCGTTTCACCGGGAGCTCGCGCGTGCGGGCCGCGAAGGAACTCGGATGGCGCTGATCCTGGTCGAGGTCGACCGGTTCAAACAGATCAACGAGACGTACGGTCTGGCGGC
>JAIQGB010000053.1 GCA_020072905.1 Terriglobia bacterium
TGGTCGAGGTAAAAGGCGAAGTCGGCATGAAACCCACCCGCCCGAATCCATTGCGCCAGCGTTTCGATGTAAGGCGCGCTCGACGAGGAGAACTGGGAGGTGATCCAGAACGCCATGGCAAAAGCGGCGCCACAGAAGGTCAGCGCGACCGCCACCACCGCCTGCCTGGAGAAGCGGCGCCCGAACAGGCCATTGATGGCGGCGCCGGCCAGCGGCAGCACCGGAATCAGCCAGAGATGCAGGTTCGGCGTCATAGCTTGAGCAGGTTCACTCGGTCCACGTTCAAGGTTTCACGCGTGCGGTACACAGCAATAATGATGGCCAGGCCCACCGCAGCCTCCGCCGCGGCCACGACCATGACGAAGAACACGAACACTTGCCCGCTCAGCGCATGCCACTGGGCCGCGAATGCCACGAACGACAGGTTCACTCCGTTGAGCATGAGTTCGATCGACATGAAGATGGTGATGATGTTGCGCTTGATCAGAAAGCCAGTCACACCGCAGGCAAACAGGATTCCGCCGAGCACCAGGTAGTAGGAAAGGGGCACCATCAGCTCTCTCTCCCTGTGCGTTGCGCCGATTCCGGCCGGGCGGCGAGCACCACGGCGCCCATGATGGCGACCAGCACCAGTATCGAGGTGACCTCGAACGGCAACAGATAGTCGTGGAATAGCAACCAGCCCAGAGTTTTCGGCGGGCCGGGAAGTTCTCCCACCGCGGCCGATCGAGTTCCAGAGTGCTGAATCAGGACCCACGCCACCAGAAGGCTGCCCACCAGCATACCGGGAATTCCAATCAGCATTGCCACCCGGCTGCCCTGGGTGCGCTCTTCCTCCCCGGCATTCAACAGCATGATGACAAAGACGAACAACACCATCACTGCACCGGCGTATACGATCACCTGCACCGCAGCGACAAACTCCGCCCCCAGCAGCAGGTACTCCGCTGCCAGTGCGCCCATCACCACCACCAGCGACAGCGCGCTGCTGATGGGGTGCCGCTGTACCAGCAGGTTGACCGCGCCTGCGACACAGACCAGCCCGAACAATAGAAATAAGATCAGATGAAGCATGAATGTCGTAGCTAGTAGCTAGCAGCTAGTAGCAAGTCACTACTCCTATCCCTTCAACGCCACCACCAACGCGGTGATCACCAAATTCGCGATCGCCAGCGGCAGCAGGAACTTCCATCCAAACGCCATCAATTGGTCATAGCGAAATCGAGGCAACGTGCCGCGCACCCAAATATAAAGAAACAAGAAACAAAACACTTTCAGCACAAACCAGAACACTGGCAAGTCTTGAAGCCAGGCCGGGCCGTACGGCAGCCCTTTCCATCCTCCGAGGAAGAGAATCGTCGCCAGACAGGCAACCGTAATCATGTTGGCGTACTCCGCCATGAAGAACATGGCAAACTTCATGGCACTGTACTCGGTGTGGTAGCCCGCAACCAGTTCCGTCTCCGCTTCGGGCAGATCAAATGGCACCCGGTTGGTCTCTGCATAAGCCGCCATCAGGTAAATGAAGAATGCAACGAATTGTCCCTGAAACATGTTCCAGCGGGGGATGAATCCCCAAAATGTTCCAGCTTGAGCCTCCACGATCTCGTGCAGACTGAAGCTGCCAGCCAGAATCAGGACCCCGACCAGCGAAAGTCCCAATGCGATTTCATAGCTCACCATTTGCGCGCTGGCACGGAGTCCGCCAAGCAGGGAATACTTGCTGTTCGAGGACCAACCCGCCAAAGCCACGCCGTACACGCCCAGCGAAGTGACTCCTAGAATGAGCAGCAGACCGATGTTGAGATCGGTGATCTGTAACGGAGTGCTGATACCGGACACGGTGACCCAATTACCGACAGGAATCACCGAAATCGAGGTGAGGGCGCAGGTCAGCGCGATCATGGGCGCCGCAATGTACAACGACTTGTATACGTGCGGCGGCGTCAGGTCTTCCTTGAAGATGAACTTTATTCCGTCGGCCAACGGTTGCAGCAAGCCGAAGGGACCGACTCGCGTGGGACCCCAACGATTCTGAATGTGGCCCACCACCTTGCGTTCCAGCCAGACGGTGTAGGCCACCGCCGTGAGCAGGATCACGACGGCGACCACGATCTTGATGACCGAGACGAAAATGAAGGTTCCGACGCCCAAACTCTATTCCTCAAACTCGTGAGGCAGACCGCTGAGTAAAATCTGTATGAAAGCTGACGAATGGCTCAGTCTGCCGCAACCTCGCTGTCTTCTGGCTGCTGGTGAAGGTTCTCCATCACCGAATTCAACGCGCGCGAATAACGGCCTAAGGTACCGGAACTGAACAGGTCATCCTTGGCGGGCATGACCAGCGCGGGATCGTGCCAGGCTCCCGGACCGCCCCCGGATAGGTTTGTATGCTGGTCGTTACCTGCCAGAAGATTCATCCTGGAAACGTCATATCCCGGGACGAGCCGCTGAATCTCATCCAGAATCGCCATGGGATCAAATGGACTCATCTTGGGTTCCAGCCCCTGGGCTTCGAGCCAGACGCCATGCCGATCCACTTCCCCTGACTGCGCGCCGCGAGACTGGCCCATGTCGGCGGTTGTGCCGCGTCCGAAGGGGACCAACTTGCCCACCTCAAAACCCATCGCGTCAGCTATCCGCACGATCATTTCAAAGTCTGACTTGGTCCCGTTGACTTCACCGGCCTTCTTCACCATTTGCAGATCGCCGCAGGTATTGGTGAACGTACCGGACTTTTCGTAGGCATTGGCCGCAGGCAACACGACATCTGCCATGACCGCGGTCTCGGTCAAGAACATGTCCTGCACAACGACGAAACACTGGTTGAAGGCAAACGGATCAATCCCCAACCTTGCCACCGGATTGGCTCCGACCACGTAAAGCCCCTTCAGGTTGCCCGCCCTGGCGCCCTCAACCATTTGGGTCAATGTCAGCCCCGCAGCCTCTGGCATACCACCCCACTCTTCGTGGAACTTGCCCGCATCGCCAACCCGATGGTACCCAGGCAACAGATCGGGGTATAGGCCCATGTCGGCGGCACCGCGTGAATTGGCGTAATCCGCCAGGCAAACGAACTTTGCTCCCTGGATTCCGGAGCCAAACTTGACCAAAGCACCCACATCCTTGCCGAGAATCTCCGATCCAAAGACGATGACGAGGTTCTGCTCGCTACGGAGCTTCTCTCGCAGCGCCACCCATGACTCACGGGTGTTCTTGTCGGCGACAATGGCCTCGACACCAGTGTCATCACCGGCGAGGAATGCCGCCACTTTCCCTTCGCTACCCGCCGGAATCTGAGCAAAGTTGGTCGCCTGCCGCCGCAGCTTGGTGGGTTGCGAATTGATGACGAGATGTTGTAGCTGGGAGTGTTCCGCTTGGGATGAAGATGGCTGAAGAACTTGCGCGGTAGCACGTTGTCGCGGCCCATGCCGAAGAGCAAGCGCGCGGCGCCCAGCGTGCCGGTCAGGGCACTGCCAAAACAGGCGAGAAGCGTGACGGCGGTCATCCCGATGAAGAGTGACACACCTCCCACTCGTCGACAAACATCCCAAAAAGCGGTTTCGAGATTTGGGAAGCTGCTGTAGTCCGACCAGACGCGCTGCCCGAGGTAAACCTCCAGCCCGCCGAAGAGCCCCGTGAACAAGCAGACGAGCACGGCGGCCAGCAACACGTTGCGCTTGGGATTCTCGACGTCTTCCGCGAGGGTCGTCACGCCATCGAAGCCGATATAGGTGAGCGCCGCCAAAGACGTCGCCCCGCCGATGACCGGGAAGCTGAAAGTTTTGGGATTATAGAAAGGCTCAGTCGAAAAGATTCCGCCCCAGCCCTCCAGGTGGAAAAGGTGGCGCACTGCCAGAAAGATGAAAGCCCCGATCACGAGAAACATGAAACCCAGGAGCACGCGGTTGGCGCGCGCTGTGGCCCGGATGCCGACGAGGTTCAGCCAAACGACGAGCCCGATAAACAACAAGGCCCCCGCCGCGTAGGGGACCTGGGGCAGCAGACGGTGGATGGCTACCGAGACCCATACGGCATTCAAGATGGGCTGAAGCAGGTAATCGAGGAACATCGCCCAGCCAGCCAGGAAGCCCAGGTGGGGATTCAGGCCGCGGCCCACATAGGTGTAGGCCGAGCCGGCCGCCGGGTACAACGCGGCCATACGTCCGTAGCTGAAAGCCGTGATCATCATCGCCAGCATGGCGAGCAGGATGGTGTCCACGATGTGGCCATGCGAGCGGTTCTGCACCACGCCAAACAGCGGGATCGGTGCGGTGGGCTGGATGAGGACGATGCCGTAGAAGATCAAGTCCCAGAGCGTCAGAACGCGCCGCAAACGCGGCGCGGCTGTGGCATTGGGTCGCACTGGAGTCGAAGCATCGCTCATGGGACTGGCGCCAAAGGCCGCCTAGTATCTCACGCCGCCGGGGCAAAAATGAACGCCGAATATTGTCGCCCTGGGAGAATCCCGCGAAGCCTGGCCACTGCCCTTTTCGCTTCGCCACGTCGTTGCCACTCTGCACAGTGCAGGGTAGAATGGATGCTGGCGATGAAGGAATTGGTACAAATCAGCACGCAGTCACGTCCGGCGCGGCGACCGGAGTGGTTGAAGGTCCGCATTCCGGGCGGCGAAAACTACTTCGAGCTGAAACGCCTGATGCGCAGCCAGGGGCTGCACACGGTCTGCGAGAGCGCGCGCTGCCCGAACGTCGGCGAGTGCTGGGCGCACCGCACGGCGACGTTCATGATTCTGGGCGATCTCTGCACGCGCCGCTGCGGTTTCTGCGCCGTGCCCAAGGGCCGGCCAGGGGGGCAGGTGGACTGGGGTGAGCCCGAGCGCGTGGCCGAGGCCGCGGAGGGCATGGGCCTCCAGTACGTTGTCGTGACTTCCGTCGACCGCGACGACCTCGCGGATGGCGGCTCGACAATCTTCGCCCGCACCATCCGGGCGCTGCAGCGACAAATTCCCGGCTGCAAAGTGGAAGTGCTGATTCCGGACTTCCGCGGCTCGGACGCGGCGCTCGAAACGGTGCTCGCCGCCAAGCCCGACATCCTCAATCACAATATCGAGACTGTCGAGCGACTCTATTCCGTGGCGCGGCGCGGCTCACGGTACGAACGCTCGCTGCGCTTGCTCAGGCATTCGCGGGCCATCGCTCCCGGCATTCCCACCAAGTCCGGACTGATGGTGGGTCTGGGAGAAACGTTTGAAGAAGTTCTCGTCCTGCTCGCCGACCTCGCCTCCGCCGGCGTCGAAATCGTCACCATCGGCCAGTACCTGCGGCCTTCCGGGGAACAGTTGCCGGTGGCGCGCTTCTGGTCGCCGGAAGAATTCGCTGCGCTCAAGCGCGAAGGCGAGCGCCGGGGCATTCGTCACGTGGAGTCCGGGCCGCTGGTGCGCAGCTCCTACCACGCCCACGAACAGAGCCAGGCCATTTCCTAATTGAGTGATTGAACGATTGAGCGATTGAGTGAACGAACCTCGGGAAGTGGAGAGTGCATGAACCATCAAGGAACGAGTCGGCGCCAATTTCTGGTCGCGGGGGGTCTGGGCACGTTCGGCTTGGCGACCTCCGCACCTCTGACCGGAGCACGAGAGGAAGGAGAACTTCCGGAGCAGAAGTTCTACATGCTCCTGAGCTGCGGCCGCATTGGCGTGAAAGCGAGTTTTCGCGAATCGGTGGAACTGGCGGTCAAATATGGATTCGCAGGCGTGGACCCCGACGCCGGATATTTTGCGCGGCTGTCAGACGACGAATTGAAGCGGCTGCTCGACGAGCTGAAAACGAATAACCTGAAACTCGGCACGGCGGGCCTGCCGGTGGATTTTCGCAAGGATGAGGCGACCTTCAGTGAGGGACTCAAGAATCTGCCGGCCGTCGCGCAGGTTCTCGAGAAGGCAGGCGTCACACGCCTGAGCACGTGGATCATGCCCTGCAGCGATGAATTGACGTATCTGCAGAACTTTCGCAGCCACGCGAGCCGCCTCAGACTCTGCGCGACAATCCTGGAGGATCATGGCCAGCGATTAGGACTGGAATACGTTTCGCCCAAAACCTTGTGGAGAAGCCAGAAGTACCCTTTCCTTCACACCTTGAGTGAGACGAAGGAACTCCTCGTGGCCATCGGCACGGGGAATCTCGGGGTGCAGCTTGATAGCTGGCACTGGTTCAATGCCGAGGAAACCGCAGAGGACCTGTTGACGCTCCACAACGAAGACGTGGTGACCGTTGATCTGAACGACGCCCCGAGGGGGATTCCTCTGGAAAAACAGGTGGACTCCGCGCGCGAGCTGCCTGCGGCAACGGGCGTGATCCCCGTGAAGGTTTTCCACGAAGCGTTGCGCAAGATTGGTTACGACGGGCCCATCCAGGCCGAGCCGTTCAATGCCGCCCTGCGCGCGATGCCGCGCGATGAGGCGGTCGCTGCGACCGCGGCCGCGATGAAGAAAGCCTTCGCCCTGTAAGACTGCGGCCAGCGCCGGTAACTCTCGCCTGGGTCATTCGGGGAATTGCTCCTGCGGATGGCGGCGCTCGAGGGCTTGGCGCGCCGCGCGCCGCAGCGCCTGCCCGACTTCGTCTTTCGCCCCTGCCGTCCGGTTGTAAACCTCCCGATAGCCCGCATCGCACTTCTCCGGCTGGCCCATGCGGCAGTAAAGGCTCGAGAGGACCATCGGCCAGAGCGGGTTGTGAGGATACTCGCGCTCGAGCCGCTGGAAGATTTGTATCGAACGCTCGAACTGCCGCTCGTTTTGGCGCGAGAAATCTTTAGCGAGATAGAACTTCGCCTCGGTCCGGGTCAGGTCGCCCTTCTCCGCGGCGAGCTGCATCTGTTTGAGGCCTTCGTCCCGGCTGCCGCCCGGCAGGCCGATGAACCAGCGAAGGATTTTGACGATGGCGGAGAGCGTATCGACGAAATAATTGTAGATGCCCACCCCGAGATAGGCGTCCGTCAAACTGGGATCAAGTTCCAGGGCTTTGAGCAGCAGCGCGCGCATCTTCTTGCCGGCGCGCGCCGTGGGCAACTCCTTGTCCCGCAGCCCCGCCAGACGCGCGCGCAGCGCGTAAGCCATGCCTTCGTAGAGGTAACTCCGCGCCACGTCCCGGTCGGCACGGATGCTCGCCTCGGACTTCTCGATGGTGATGTTGAGAAGATCCTCGAAATGGCCGTCGTAAGGAGTTGAGAGCGTGTCGGTCGCGGAGAAGACGTCGGGGTCTATCAGGTTGGCGGTCGAATAGTAAATGCGCCACCACGCGGCATCTGCTTCGAGCAGGTAGCCCACGGGCGATTGTGGATCTTTCTTTTGAATCTCCTTGCAGACCGCGATCGCGCCGTCGAGGTCGCCGTCCATCATCAAATCGAGGCCGTGGCGGCCGAGGGCGCGGCCTTCCTCGTCCGTCTGCGGCTGGGCCAGGAGGTTGCGGCTGCCGCACAGGCCCAACGCCAGAACCAGAACCCACAGACCGGCCAGCGGTTTCGCGCGTTGCGACCAAATTCGTTTCATCAATCGGATGCTCATTCCTTGTGTTGGATGAAGTACGAGTCGCTCAGGGTGTTTGCGTGACCGGACGTTGGAGCCAGCCCACCAGAACGTCATCGCCCTCCACGCGCACTTCGTAGGCGGAAACCGAGTGCCCGCCGGGATGGTCGGGCTGGCCCGTCCGCACATCATACGTCCAGCCATGCCACGGACAGGCGATGATACAGCCCTGGAGCTTTCCGCTCGCCAGCGGCCCGCCCATGTGTGGGCAGACGGCATTGACGGCGTAGAATCTCTCTTCCACCCGGCACAGCGCCATGGGCTTGTCGTGCACCACAACGTGCTTCACCGTGCCTTCAGGAATCTCGCTCACGCTCGCGACGCGCACAAAGGGCGGACGCTTACTCATGGCCTTCGTCTCCTCGCCAGCCCTGCAACCTCAGCTTGTCCGTCCCCGCTCACGGCGCGGCTGAAAGTATGGCTTCTTTTTGGACCTCATGGACGCTCCGCCCCAGCTTGATTCTCGGATCGCCAAAGGCGTGGAAAACGCGAACCTTGGCCGACCGCTGGAGTGGCAAACCATCCAGGCTCCGCAGCGTGAAGAGCGGCGCCGAGTCATATTTGACCCCGCTCCAATCGAGCGCATGGAAGGCTGCGAAGGTCGGTGCTTCAACCAGAAATCCGCCCGGGGGCAGCAGCACCGCGCCTCCCATCCGCGATTTGCGCTGAATGGTTTGGTCGCTGTCGTTGACGACGACCTCCACCGCCTCCGCACCTTCGCCGAAGACGGTGCGCTGCACTCTCCGGTCAGGAGTGAGGAACTCATGCCGAGTCATCGGCATCTCGGCGGTCAGTTCGTTGAGCGGCGAAAGAATCTCATAGGTATTCTTCACAAACCGATCCATAGGATGGAGCCCTTCCGCCCAACCGCTGTCGGCGCGGGTGAACAGCGCGGCGTCCCTGCCGCCGGCGGGCGTGGCGGCTGCCGCGGCCTCCGCCGGTTTCTCCTTCCAGCAAAGGTGCGGCGGGATCTCGTGATAGTTCAGCGTCCGGCCGATGCTGAGGTGATGGAGAACGTAGTCGGCCGAATGCGCGATGTCAAAGCCATATTTCCCGTAGAGCGCGATCGAGTCGCGGTAGACGAGCTCGAAGAGCGGCACCGAAACCGCACCCACTTCCGAGAGGAGTTTTTTGTCGTGGAACCACGTCCCGTCCACGCCCGTCAGTCCCTCGAAGAAGTCGGCGTGCGGGATGGCCCACTCGCGCCCGTCTTCGCTGCCAAAGATTCCGAACGTTTCCCGCGCGTAATCGGAAAGCTCCTGCTTCCACTTCATATCGTCGGCGCGCGTCAGCGGATGCGCCGGATCGAAACACTCCTGTAACCCCGAGGCATAAGTTGTGTCGATGAAATAGGAATCCGCTTGAGTCAGTTTTTTCACGGCGGGCAGGTTCTGCGGTCGCTCGGCCAATCCCAGCGCCTGCTTCGAACAGGTCAGGTAGGCGCGCCCGCCCCACCATTTCCCGCCTTTCACCAGGCTGCCGTCGGGATGCTTCATGATGAGGCTCTCATCCCAGGAGGGCGAGTCGCGGTAAATGTCCTGATAGTTATCGTGCAGGCAGAAGAGGTAGCCCTGCGCCATCACGCGCCGCGCGCACTCGGCCAAACCCGCGTTCCCTCCGCACTCGGGATTGGCGGGGAGAATGTCGGGGTGTTGGTTGTCGTAGCCCCGATGCGTCCAGCCGCCCATCACAAAGAGGACACGGTCGAGCTTAAGATCGTTCTTCAGGTGCTCGGCCACCTGCGCCGCCTCGTCGAACGTCCAGACCACCTTCACCACTTCCTCTTTGGCGCTTTCCTCGTTCATCTCGCGGTCGAGCAGCGCCCAGAGCTTGTAGTTGATGGCGCCGAAGAGCTTGGCGCGCTCGGGATGGCCCTTCAGCTTCTCGCTCCAGGGAACCAGCAGGCCGCGCTCGCGAGCGATCTCGCGGTAAGCTTTGGCAATCGTCACGTAATCGCCCTTGCCGCAAAAGCGAATCCGCAAGGACTTCGCGGACTTGCGGAGAATCAGTGACGTCGAGAGCGCCTGCTTGGCGCCGGCGATACCGGCAGGGTCTGTCTCGCTGCGGATTTCCGGCGCGACGTAGGGATCGCCCCAGGTCACCAGCGCCGTGGCGCCGCGCTTCACCACGCCCAGCATCTCCATGTGCGAGCCTTCGTAGGCGTAGGTGTCAAATTGGTGCGTGAATTTGATTCCACTCGTCGCCGGGATCAGTAGCCCCATGCGCGGCGTCACCACCACGTAACCCTTTTCCCGGTCGGTGGTCCACAGCGCGTCGTCAAGCAGGTGAATGCTTTTCACATGCAGTTCATCGCTTGCCGTGTAGCTGAACTCGATGGTTCTGCCGTCTTCGACCGCGTGGACCCGCACGCGCAGCCAAGCACCCGGATGCTCCGGCACAGGATGGAAGGAGAGATCGATCGCGCTCGCTTCCGATTCGAGCTCGCAACGCGCCAAGTCGGCCTGCTTCTCTTTTCCGTCCACAACGAGGCTCACCCGGCCAAACCGCATCTGGTAGGGATTCGAGCGCCAAGTGACCCGCGTTTGTTTGTCGAGGATCTCATAGCGGCCATTCTCAGCCGAGATGCGAAACCTCAGGTGGGGAGTATCAAGGGTTGCGGAATCTCCTTTCGCGTTCCCAGGCTTCGACTCGCCCCACGCGGCCGGAGCGGCGGCGATCAAAAGAATTGCGGCCACCAAAGAAATGAGCAAGTGCCTCCTAACGCGTGACACTGGCTTTCCCCTCCTCTCCCATGGCACGCCACGCGGTCCGGCCCGATGCAGCATGCAGGAGCCGTCGGAGCGCTCTCAGGAATTCGTACATGACGAAACACTCCAGCGCAAACGGCATAAAACCCAGGAAGCCCGCGAGCGGCATCTCGAAAACCTTCCCGCTTTGCATGATAGGAAACACGTAGACCCACTTCGCGGCGGCCCAGTAGTTCCAGAATTCCCAGAAGACGCCACACACGAAACCCGAGGCGAGAAAGCTATACAGCGTCGATGTCCGGCCCTGCTCGAGCTCCCCCAGAAGCGAGCGCTCGCGTGCGAAATAGTTGATCGGATCGAGCAGCAACACGAAACCGACCCATACCGCGCCGAACAGGTATTGACCGATGGCAACCGGCACGAGCACGGGAAGAGCAACAAACAGCGTTCCAAGAGCGATCAGGCTCACCTGTGTGGCGCGGCCGAGCACGAGGCGACGTTCTCCGCGCGGCCGAAACCAGCTCAGCGCCTCAACAAGATCCGCCGTCTCAAAGATCGCCGGCCAAATGGTGGCGAAAGACCAGACGTAGCCGAGGGCTTCGAGCAGGGGGTTCGCAGGCAGGCCGACGTAGGTCCAGTTCGCCAGCCGCAGGTTGTAGGCCTCAAAGATGAGCCAGAGCGGCACCGACCAAAACGCCAGGGCCAGGAACTCCCGCGGCGCGCTGCCCAGGCGCGACTCGCCGCGCAGGCTCCACACCGCGCCGTCGATGAGGAGCAAGTATCCGGTCCAGGCCATCGGAGTGAAGTAGACTGCCACCCAGCGCTGTCCCGCGAGGAGAAAGACCTCGGCGAGTAAGATGATCGCCGCGCCAGCCCACCCCCAAGGCGCCAGTCGCGCGCGCTTTGTGGCGCGAGAATACCCGATCACGAGAAGAACGACGGTCAGGACGACGAGCAGAATCCCGGCGAAAGTGGGGAAATCCAGCATAGCTCCGCAACGAAGGTTATACACGCAGCATAGCCAAGCCATCCGCCAAAAGCAAATTCCTCGCGCGCGACCACTGGGCCCTCCGCAGGGGAAGACAATGTCAGGATAATTAGTCTAGTTGGCCTAATAACTCGACAGTTCGGACAAAATGTTGTTGGCGGTGGAGATTTGATTATTGTTTTCTACTGCTTGGCTCAGGTATGATGAAATGACATAAAGTCCGAAACCGTGACTCTCCGGGAAGGGAGACTGGGAATGGCTGAGGTGAAAGCAGGCCTGCAGGACGTGGTCATTGCTGCGTCCGAAATCTGCTCGATTGATGGGGCGAAAGGAATCCTCACCTATCGTGGCTACGACATCCACGACCTGGCCGCCCATTCGAGTTTTGAGGAAGTCGTCTACCTTCTCTGGAACGGCCGCCTGCCTAAGCGCGCCGAGCTCGCCGAACTCGAAAAGCAACTCACCGAAAATAGGGCTATCCCCGCCGAATTGATTGACCTTCTGAAGCGCTTGCCGCCACCCCAACATCCCATGGAAACGCTGCGCACGGCGGTCTCCGCGCTCTCGCTCTACGATCCGGAAGCCGAAGACATGTCGATGGAGGCGAACCGCCGCAAGGCGCTGCGCCTGACCGCGCAGATGGGGACTCTGGTTGCCGCGTTCGGCCGCATCCGCGAGGGCAAGGAGTCGGTTACGCCCGACCCAAATCTCAACTCCGCCGCGAATTTCCTCTACATGCTGAAGGGCCAAGCGCCCAACGCCGAGGACGCCCGCTGGTTCGACGTCGCGCTGATTCTCCACGCCGACCACAGCTTCAACGCTTCGACGTTTGCCGCGCGCGTTACCGCCTCAACGCTTTCCGACCTGCACTCCGCCATCACCTCTGCCCTCGGCACGCTGAAAGGCCCGCTGCACGGCGGCGCCAACGAGCAGGTGATGAAGATGCTTCTGGCGGTCCAGACCGAGGCGAAAGCCGAGGACCACGTGCGCGGCCTGCTCGCCCAGAAGAAGAAGGTGATGGGCTTCGGCCACCGCGTCTATCACACCGAGGACCCGCGCGCCACGGTGCTGCGCAAGATGTCGGAAGACCTCGGCCGCCGCACCGGACAGCCGAAGTGGTTCCAAATGTCGAGGCGGATTGAAGACCTGATGATCCGCGAGAAGAGGATCAACGCCAACGTGGATTTCTATTCCGCGTCAGCCTACTACGTGCTGGGCATCCCCGTCGACCTCTACCCGCTCATCTTCGCGGTGAGCCGCATCTCCGGGTGGACGGCGCACGTGCTCGAGCAGTACGCCAATAACCGCCTGATCCGCCCGCTCGCCGAATACACCGGCCCCCGGGGCCAGAAATACGTCCCTATCGACCGGCGCTGACTCACAGACTGGCTGCCTTCAAACAGAGGGCGACGGGGTTCCGGAAGATTATTCCCCTCCTCGGCGTCGAGCCCACTTCACACCAGTAGCGGAAACAGGGCATCCTGATCTAAGGGCACACTTCCACCCAGATGAAAACTCATTGGATCAATCCGCCAAGGCGGACCGAGGGACAAGTTCGTCGTCGCTCCCTGCCCGCGGAATTTGGTCGACCTGCACAGCTACGGCCTGATACCATTGCCCGGATCGAACACGTCGCCGCTGTCGCAGACGACACTATACTTGTAGTGTTTGTATACCCTCTCTGGGTGCTTCTTATCCTCGTCCGAAGGACCCGGGGCATTCGTGGGGGCCTTTGGGTCAGATGTTGCTCCGTGGGGGATCGTGATGACATTTTTGTCAAAAGGCGATGGCCCGGTATAGATAACCCTGCAATCGCTGGCGGTAGCGTTCGTCCACGAAACGGTTTCTCCTAGGCTCTTAGACAATACGAACCATGGCGTGTCTACGCCGTCTGGGGCCGGTTTGCCGATGATTGTGACGGTGACGGTGGCGTTTGATGGAGCCTCCGCAAGCATTGCCGCCATCGCCAGGCCGCAAAGCAGGATACAGCCGATCAAAATGCCGATTGTTTTACGCATGTTGTCCTCCTCTTACTATCAGCGCTGATCGCGCTGGAACAGTCGAAGATAACGGGAATCCGTACGGAGATTATCCAGGAAGGGGTTGTCGCGCACGGTGGCGGGAGAGAACCCAGCCGCGAGCGCCTTTTCCAGCCACTCCAGCGTCTGGTCACGATCACCCAGTTGGTTGTGGGCGAGTGCGGCGTTGAATCGCAACTCAGCATCATCGGGGGCGACCGCGAGGCCTCTTTCGAGGCAGCTTTGCGCCGCCTGCCGGTCACTCAGCATGGCGTAGTAGTAGGCCAGATAGCCAAGCGTTCTCGCCTCTCGCGGATTGATCCGCAGATCCTCTTGCGCCAACAAGACTGCCTGCCGGTAAGCGCTCGTCGCTTGGGCTCGTTGTCCGGCGGCCCAATATCGGGCGTCACCCAGGTTGCCCCACCACAGATAGTTGTGCGCTTCCATCTTCACGGCCGTTTCGTAAGCCTGGGCGGCTTGGGCGAACTGCCTCAGGCCAAAGTGGGCTGTGCCCAAGTTGGAGTAGGCGTCCGCGTTGGGCCGTATGGACGCGGAACGCTCACACACTCGAATCGCCTCCGCGTAGCGCCCCTGGGCATTGTATGTTCCGCCCAGATTGCTATAGCCTCGAAAACTGTCGGGGGCAAGCTTCACCACTTCCTCGAACATTTCTGCCGCTTCCGCGTAGCGAGCCTGCATGTAGTAGAACACACCCAGCCAGCTATAGCCCGCCCAGTATTGGGGGCGGAGGGCGATGGCCCGGCGATAGGTCTCCTCGGCCTCTTTCGGTTTTCCCAAACGCTCGTAGGCGTGGGCGAGACCACGATGCGCAGCGTCGCTGGTTGGCTCAAGCTCAACCGTTTGGCGGAATTGCCCGACGGCCAGCTCGTACCTTCCCGTCCCGTTGTAGACGACCCCCAGGCAAGTGTGCGCGCTGGCGAGGCTGGCGTCGAGTGAAGAGGCCTGCTCACAGGCGGCGAGGGCCTTACCTACCCACTGCGCGTCGCGGGTTCCCTCGTAGCGGAGCCAGAAAGCTTCGCCCAGCCCGGCGAAGGCCAGGGCGTAGCGCGGGTCGGTGGCCAGAGCACGGTTGAAGACGTCGATGGCGCTCTCGACATTCTCCGGTTTGTGGTACTCCTGCAGGTAGCCGCGCCCCTGCAAGTAGAACTCATAGGCAGCGGGCTGGCTGGTTCCGTGCGCGGCGAGCCTCCGCCGCTCGGCGGGCTCCAGCTCGATCTCCAGGTTGTCGAGGACGCTGGCAACCACGCGGTCTTCCATCGCAAAGGGATCGGCCATGGCCGCGGTGATGGTGTCGGCGCGGAGCTGCCGGCGCGTCGTGGCATCCACCAGCGCATAGGTGACGCGCACCATGTCCCCCGCCTGCTGCAGGCTGCCTTCGATGACCAGGTTCACGCCGAACTCCCGCCGGGCGTCGTCAAGGGTGTGCACTTTTTGCGCGCGCACCTCGCCGGCGGGAATCACCAGCAGGGGGTGCCGCTCGGTGAGCCGGGTCAAGTGGGCGGTCACGGTTTCCGTCAGGCCGTCGGCAAACGCGACGCTCTCCGCCAGGCCGCCCGTCACCGTGAAGGGCAGCACGGCAAGATGTTTATTTTCCGGTACCATCGCCGCGCCGAGCCAGCGCTGCACCTCGCGCCGGACGGAAGGAACGAGCGCCAGCCCCAGCAGAACCCCTGCCGTCAAAGCCACGGGGAGAATGAATCGCCAGCGCCGCCACCAGGCGCGCAGCGGGCTGGGGACGACGGCGGGATGAGCCTCTTCACTTTCCAGCGCGCGCAGATCGGCCAGAACCTCCGCCGCGCTCGCCGGGCGATTCTTGGGGTCTTTCGCCGTCGGATCCCTTCTCACGCAGGACTTCCGGCGCCATATAGGCGGGAGTGCCGCTCAGCGCGCCTGCGCCGCTGGAGGTGCCGCCGGAGTCGGTCTGGTCTCCGGGCCCGGGCAGGCGCTTGGCGACTCCGAAGTCGAGAACCTTTACACGGCCCTTGGGGGTCAGCATGATGTTTTCCGGTTTGATGTCGCGGTGGACGATGCCCTTTTCGTGCGCGGCCACCAAGGCTTCGGTTGACTGCAGGGCCACCGGAAAGAACTCCTCGAGCCCGAAAGGCTGGCCCAGGCGATCGCGCAGCGTCGAGCCTTCCACGTACTCCATCACCAGGAAGGTCTCGTCCTTCTCCTCCAGGACATCGTAAACGCCGGCGATGCGCTGGTCGGAGAGTGCCGAGGCGCGCTCGGCCTCCTTGAGGAAACGCTGGCGGAAATTGGCATCGGTCCGCAGATGAGGCGCGATGCGCTTCAGGGCGACGGAACGTTTCAGTTTGGTGTCGTCGGCGCGGTAGACCTCGCCCATGCCACCCGCGCCCAGCCGGGCGCGAATGGCGAACCGGCCCACCATCGTTCCGGTCAGGTCGGGAACACCTTCGCTTTTTTTCGAGCGTACCGCCTGCGGTTCAGCCATGGAAACCTAGAGGATGGGCGACTCAGCCGTCAGCGCCAACGAAGATGCCTGGCCGAGGAGGGGATTCCCTCCCCTTCCTCGCCTTGTCGCTAGTCACACGATTAATGGCACGGATTCTACTCTAGGAAAATTGAAGAATCAACTGGGACTGGCACAAACCGGAGATCTTGAGGGCCTGCAGTTTCGTGGAGGAACGCTCGCGGGCTGCGACCGCTCAACGGGCGCATACCGTCCAGACTCGCAAACGCCATCACCAAGTCCTGCTCGCCGGGCCCAGCAGCGCCTGTGGTGCCATTCATCGCTGCGTCTCAGCGAGTAGCCGCGGCACCGACCTTGTGCCGTGGGCCTTTCCAAATCCTACGGTCCCACGGCATACAAACCATGGTGTAGCTACGCGCTCCCTGGAGGCTCTCGACCTTCTGGGGCGCGCCCGAGGGCGGAGGAACGGGCTGCTGCGGCGCGCCACAACAGACTCCCATCGCCCCCGGAATGACACGGGCCGGAGTCGCGCGCGCAACTGGCCTCAACGCTTACAGAGTGCCGCCCGCCGGGGAGGGAGCAGCGTGCAGTACGGTCTCCTGCCCCCGCGCTTCGCGGGCGCGAACCACGGCCGGCCCTGCGTCCTTGCTCTGCGTCTGGCCGTAGAGCTCCGGATGCAGGTAATGTCCGCGCTCGGCGACTGGTTTCTCCTCTTCAACGGGAATGCGGTGCGAGTTGGCGTAGGCGTCCTGGCGAATGCCGGTCACTTGCCAGGAGACCTTCAGTCCCTCGCGCCCGCCCGCGATCTTGAAACGGTTCTTCGCAATTTCCTCGGCGATGAACACCGGGGCAAAGCCACCGATGCAGGTGAGCTGATAGCGGAAGTCGCTATTCAAGGGCTCGAACCATTCGGGCAACATCACCCAGGCTTCACCCTTCGCGTCCAGCACCACGACGCCATTATAGATGTTCATCATGTCGGGCGATTCGACGAAGGAATGGGAAAGGTACTTGTTCGCAGGGTCCACCGGATGGTCGATCTTGAACGACCCGGCGCCTTTCGAAAGTGTGCCCCCAACATTGAGATTGCCGAGGATGGTGACGTGGCCGTCGGGCCAGATCGTCATCCGATCCGATTCGCCCGCGCCCGCCGTGGCCGTGCGGAAGATGATGCCCGAACCCGCGGCTGCTCCGCTCACGGAAGCCGCGACGATGTAAAGGTAGTCTCCAGCGCCATCGAGGCGGAAACTATTCTTGGCGTCCCCGCCGTCATTCGCGATGTACAGACTTTTGCTTCCATTGGGGTAAGGGGGGTTGGTTACCGTGCCGACCAGGACGTCGCCGTTGCCGCGAACTGTGACCTTCTCGGTGATCGGGTCACCACCCCACAGGCTCAGGATCTTCCCATCGGGGTTGTTCTGCCTGAACTCGCCGGCAGTCGAACTCGCGCCGGTAACTATACCCATCACCGTCGCGCCGGACGGCTCGGCGAGGATGGCCCGCGCCTCCCCTTGCTCCGCTTTCGCGTCGGACATGGACTGCTCCGCGCGCCCGAGCTTGCCGTCAGCCTTCGAGCGCGCCTTCTCCGCCGCGACGATCTGCTTTCG
>JAIQGB010000452.1 GCA_020072905.1 Terriglobia bacterium
GCCTAGCGGCTTCGACGTCTCTTGAGCCTCTGTGACGTTGCCCTGGGTATCGATCAGGATCTTCAAGGAGATGGTGCCCTCAAGGTGCTGTCTGCGCGCCTCATCGCTGTAAGGCGGTTCGGGCTTGTAGATGGGGACGGGGGGGGCGGTTGTTTCCGCGCTGATGGCCGTTGGCGTTGGACTCTTCTCAATCCGCACGGCCACGGGAGTGGTTTGGGGGGGCGCTGCTTCTTTGGAGGGAGACACGTCCGACGCCTTCCGCTCCGTCTGGGTTCCGGGGAGGGCGTCGGGTCCGACCACCATCCCCCCGACAGCGAGGCAGAACGCAAGAATACTCAGGCCTGCCTTGCACCTTAGCTTCACCACGATCGCTTCCCGGTCACAATGAATTGACTCGAGATGGTCGCCACGGCATATCGTATATGTCGTAGCCTGATGACGTTGGGGCGCTTCAAAAGCCCACGGCACGAGAGCGGTGCCGTGGCTACCCGCCGCACGACGTATGCGCCAGCCGGCGTTCAGTAAACCCGCCCGGCAATCTGAGGATCGTCCTTCAATTCGAAGTCTACTCTCGTCTCCCTGTTCGCTTCTATCTTGACCCTTTTAGCTTTGGGCAAGAGGATGGGGTATGAGACGAAAATATCATATCGGCCGCTCTCCAAAGGCGAAGAGAATTCACCTTTGCTGTCCGTAAGGAGAGCCGACTCGATTGTGTATGTCACACGGCCGGTGTTTTTCATGTCTGACTTCCAGCTCTGAATGATTACTCTGACTCCTGGAACGACGGCTCCGTTGACGTCGTGCACGACTCCCTTCAGCGTGCCGACTGCCTCGCCCCCCTGCGCCAAGGCTGTACTCATCAGCACAATTGTCAGAAGACGAAGCAGACGCAGGCGCATAGACCCTCCTCATTTCGCCGGCCAGCACAGGGCGAGCCTCTTCAGCCCTCAAAGCGGGCAGCCACCGTCAAAAAAGCCTTCCAGTGCCGACCCACATTTCAGACTTAGAGACGCCTCGGCGAGGCGTCTCTGCAACGCGACGTTCCACCGAAACCTCTCTACGTCGTGATCTTGTTCGCGGCCGCGTCCCAGACTGCCGGCTGGCGCGAAAAATAGGCGGCGTTCGACATGTGGCAGCCGAGCGCGGCGTTATGGCCGAAGACCTCGTTCTCCGTCACCGGCCGGCGCGTGCGCACGGAGTTGAAGAAGTTGTTCAGGTGGTCCGTCATGTCGCTGTAGCCCGGCGGCGGGGTGTAGACCTCTTCGTCCTCGCCGACCTTGAACTTCCCGGCCTCGGGACGCGGATGGTTCTTGCGCCACTCCTCGTAATACTGGTCGCGCAGCTTGGCGGGCCAGCCGAACACGGAATAGTCCTCCGGCTGCTCGTAGGGCGCCTGGGGCTTGTAGGTGAGCGTCGAGCCCTGGATGGTCATGGTCCCGCTCTTGCCGTAAAAGCCGAAGAACTCACCCACTTCGCTGTTGTTGTGATTGCAGCGCAGCACCATTTGGTAGTGCGGATAGTCGAACATCGTCCAGAGCAGGTCGGGGAACTCGCGCCCGTCCTTGTAGTGATAGATCCCGCCGCTGGAGAGCGCGCGCTGGGGAGGCATGTTGGTGCCGGTGACGGCGTGAATTCCGGAAATCAAGTGAACGAACAGGTCGCCCGCCAGGCCCGCCCCATAATCCTTGTAGCAGCGCCAGCGGAAAAAGCGCACCGGGTCATAAGGCCGCGAGGGCGCGCCGTCCAGCCAGGTCTTCCAGTCGATCGTCTGCTCGCTGGCGTCGGGCGGAATGGGATAGACCCAGGCGCCCGAGTCGGTGTTGCGGTCCCACGCCGCCATGATGGTGTCCACCATGCCCAGCTTGCCGGAGTCCCAAATTTCCTTGGCCTTGGCGTAGAGAATGCTGCTCACGCGCTGGCTGCCCACCGTGCACATGCGCTTGTTCTTCTGGATGACCTCGATCATCGCCAGACCGTCTTCGACGCTGTGCGACATGGGCTTCTCGCAGTAGACGTCCTTGCCCGATTCGACCACGTCGGTCACGGCCTTGCGATGCCAGTGGTCGGGCGTGGCCACGAGCACCGCGTCAATGTCTTTGCGGTCGAGGATGCGGCGGTAGTCGCGGGTGGTCTCGATGTCTTTCCCTTGCAGCGCTTCCTTGGCCGCGATGTGCCGGCTGTCATAGAGATCGGCGGCAGCCACGCACTCGATGCCGGGAACCGGAAGCGTGGCGCTCAGCAAAGAGCAGCCTTCTATGCCCGTGCCGATGATGCCGAAGCGTACGGTATCCGAGGGCGGCACCGGACCGAGCGACGCCCAAAGCGTCCGCGGCTCCAGGATCGTTACCTTGGCTGCCGCGCCCAGCGCCGCCGCGCCCGCGCCCAGCCGCATGAAATCACGACGTGACAATGAGTTCTTTCCCATGGAGATTCGAACCTCCTTCTGAAGGGTAGGATCAGAGCCGGTTGAACGGCGTCAAGTCTGCCAGAAAAGCCGAGGCAACAAAAGTGTTTTGTGGGTTGACGGATATTTCGCTTCCACCGAATCGAGTCCAGTCAGGAACGACCTGGGTTAATATCTTCCGCCATGGACGCACTTCCGTTTGAGGTTCGGTTTGAGCTTGAAGGCTGGAAGCTGTTCTGGGCACTGCTCGAGGTCGGCGAGACGGACCAGACAAGACTCTCGGACGTTGCTCGTGAAGTCATGGCGCGCGTTCGGCGTGAAATGCAGCTTGAGACACTCTCCGCTCATCCCACGGCCGCAGCGCTGCGCAGGCTTTTCAAGGCCTCTGGTACCGACCCGACGCGCTATCGCCCATCCTCGGAAGCTTTGCTGCGGCGGCTTCTGAAAGGTGAGGAGATGCCCACCATCAGCCCGTTCGTAGACCTGAACAATTGCCTTTCGGCAAGCCTCGCCGGCTCGCCGCAGAAACGCGGGGTCTGCACGCGCGTATACACGACCACGCCCAAGAAGCCGAACTCGGCGCTGCGTAAGGTCGCCAAGGTGCGGCTGACCAATGGCTTCGAGGTCATCAGCTAC
>JAIQGB010000453.1 GCA_020072905.1 Terriglobia bacterium
CGTCGGCATCGGCGGGATCGAGGAGGCCGCGCGCCGCCGCCACAATCGAGGGCTCGAGGCCCAGCCGCTCGGCGATCTCGAGGGCACTCGATTTGCCGGGCAGGCCTATCAGCAGGCGATAGGTCGGCTGGAGCGTTGCCTCATCGAATTCCATCGCCGCATTCACAGCCTCGGGCGTCCCGGCGGCATAGGCCTTCAGCCGAGAATGATGGGTCGTCACCAAGGTCATGGCGCGGCGCGCGCGGAAATGCTCCAGGATCGCCACCGCCAGCGCCGCGCCTTCATTGGGCTCGGTGCTCGCGCCGAGCTCATCGAGCAGCACGAGGTCGTGATGATCGGCCACCCTTGCCATCCCCTCGATATTCGTGACGTGGGCTGAAAAAGTGCTCAGGTTGGCCTCAATGGATTGCTGGTCGCCGATGTCGGCGAGCACTTTCCCGAACCGTGGCAGCCGCGCCTCGCCCGCCAGCACCGGCAGGCCCGCCTGGGCCATCAACACGGCCAACCCGACGGTCTTGACCGCCACGGTCTTGCCGCCCGTGTTCGGCCCGCTTACCACCATCAGCGTCTTGGGCTCTGCGAGTTCCACCGTCAGGGGAATCGATTTTCTCTTCTGCGTCCGAAGCGTCCGCTCGAGCAGCGGGTGGCGGACATCCCGCAGCAGCAGCGCCCGCTCGGCCACGAATTCCGGCAGGCAACAGTCGTAGGCGCGGGCAAACTCCGCCTTAGCGAAGGCCAAGTCGAGCGCAGAGAGAATCTCCGTGGCGCCCTGCAAGTCGGTACGGCGCTCCCGGAGGCGGTCGCTGAAGACCCCCAGGATTCTCTGAATCTCCGCAAACTCGCGGTCCTGCAGTTCGACGAGCTCGTTGTTGAGCGGCACGGTTTCGAGCGGCTCCAGGAAGACAGTCGCGCCGGACGAGCTCGCTCCATGCACCACACCCGCCACCCGCCGCTTCTCTTCCACGCGAACGGGGATCACGTAGCGATCATTGCGCAGGGTCACGACCGCGTCCTGGAGGACCTTTTCCTGGCCGAGACGCCGGACAAGCCGCTCGAGCGTGGACTGGAGTTCCGCGCGCAGCCGCTCGATGGCGCGGCGAATTCGTGCGAGCTCGGGGCTGGCCGAGGAATCGATCGAGCCGTCAGGCAAGATCTTGCCTTCCAGCTCCGCGAGCAGAGGACGGAAGTCCGCCACGCCTCGCAGAAGCTCATCGAGATACGGAAAGGGGCTCTTGGTGAAGACCGTGCTTAGGTCACGCGCCGCCCGGGCGACTTGGACGACAGCGAGGATCTCAAGCGCTGCGAGCGAGACACCTTCAATGGCTACTTGGTCGAGGAGCGGGCGGGGATCCTGCAGGTCGCCCAGGCCGGGACGTGGGCTGGCACGCCGGTATTCGAGCGCCTCGCGCACCAGCGCGAAAGTGCGGCTGAGAGGCGCGAGGTCGCTCGCCGGCTCGAGCTCATCGAGGAGCGCTTCGGCGATCGGCCCCGAAAGGTAACCGCGCACTAGTTCGAGGACGCCCCGGAATTCCAGTGTTTCCCGTGAAAACGGGTCGAGGTCGCGGCGGGGCTCCATTGCACTGCGCATGGGAACGATTCGGTCCCATCGTAGCGGCGGAGGAAGGGGGTGTCAACGTTGGCGGAAGTCATCCCCACTGGGCACGGAAGGCACGCCTCACGAGCCTAGTCTGGGAAACGCTCGTGATGTTCTTGGCCGTGCACTTCGTGGTGATCTTCGAGAGTCTCGAGATGGCTGATCACTTCGGCCTTTACGCCCAGTTCTTGCTGGAGCCGATCCTCGATGCGCGTGGCGAGCGTATGGGCGGAGTCGAGCAGGGTCCCCTTGGAGAATAGCAGGTGGAATTCCACCCAGACCGTGTTCCCCGCATTGCGTTGCCGCAAGCCGTGGAACTCGACCCCGGCTTCCCTGGTCATTTCGCTCAGCAGAGTTCTGACACGAGCCTCCAGCTCTTCATCCACCTCGTCCATCAGCCCGCCCACCGACTGACGCATCAGCTTCCCGCCTGTCCAGAGGATGTTTAGCGCCACCACAATCGCCAGGATGGGGTCGAGGGGAAGCCAACCCGTAATGAGGGCGAGGGTGAGTCCTCCTACCACACCGAAGCTGGTCCAGGAATCGGTGAGCACATGCTTGCCATTGGCCTCCAGAATCAAAGACCGGTGCTTCCTCCCGACCCAGACGAGATAGAGGCCCAGTGCTCCGTTGATGAGAGCGGCCGCCAGCGTCAGCAGCGTCCCGGTGCCGAGGTTCTCCAGTCGGAGACCCGTGAGCCACCTCTGGACGGAAACGTAGATGATGTAGAAAGCCGCCAGCATGATCATCGCGCCCTCGAAGCCGGCGGAAAAGAAAGCGATCTTTTCGTGGCCGTAATGATGGGAGCGATCGGGCGGCTTCTGACTCAACCAGAGGCTGTAAGCTGCGAAGGAGACGGCGACCACGTGCACGACCGATTCGGCGGCATCGGAAAGGATGGCCACCGACCCGGTAATCCAGTACGCGGTGACCTTCATCGCGAGCATGAGGAAACCGGTTCCCAACGAGAGCCGCATGGCGAACCGCAATAAGGCGGCTTCATCTTTACCCGTGTTCGCGGTTGAATTTCTCATGCTCGTAGGAACTCACCATCGTCGGACGGGCGCACTGCCACCCGGGAAGAGGCGAGGGGGCTGCGGGGTCCTTGATTCGAAGCCCTTTACGGCGAGGGTGGGCTTCACGCCTCATGGTATCACCAGAAAGGTTCCCCGAAACAGGTTCCGGATAGGGCTAGGGTTTCATTTTTGCCTTGAGAAGGGCGGCGGCTTCCTCCGGCCCGGAGACCATGCTGACAATCCCCATCGCCGGCGCTCGCCAGTCTGCCTTGGAATTCAACTCGCCTTCCTGTTTCAGGCAGTCGATCACGGGCTGCCAGTAAGGGCTCATCACGAGCAGCGGCTTGCGCCCGCCCACGGTCCGTGCCAGGGACGACTTGTTCATCATCTCCCAGACCAGAGCGAGTTCCGCGAGCGTCCCTGTCC
>JAIQGB010000454.1 GCA_020072905.1 Terriglobia bacterium
GGTGATGCGTCCCGATACGACCTCGTATCGCAACTTGGCGCTGCACCGGCCGGCCTATCATTCGAGCAGCTACGACTACAACCTGACGGCCCAGTTGGTGACGGACGGTATCAAGGAGCCAAAGATGCCGCGCTGGGTGGCGACTTCGACCAATGAGCAAGGTGCGCTGCCCAAGAACGAACGCGAGTGGCTGCTCGACGGCAACTGGGTGACCGCCGTGAATCTGAAGGGACCACGCGGCTGGGTCGAGGTTCAGATCGGAGGCGAGGCGCCGGAACTCGACCGGGTTGACGTGGATGCGCGCGTGCTGGCGAGAGGCGAGCCGGAGAATTGGTCGTGCGCGGTCTCAGGCTCTGACGACGGCGAGACCTGGAAGGAATTGGGCCAGGCTGATGGCATGGCGCGCCCCGGAGGTGAATTGCGAACCTCCATCGCCCTGAACGGACCTTCGCGCAGCCGCTTCTACCGCATCGCGTTCGACGATCCGCGGGCGACAGGCTGGGCGGTCAATGAGGTCACGTTCTTCCACGGCAACCAGCGCCTTCCGATCGGCGGCCCGGGAGATTTCACCAGCGCGTGGATGCCCGCCGGGAAAGGTGAAGAGTGGGTTTACGTAGACCTGGGCGCTGTCTGCACGTTCGACCGCGTTGCGTTGCATTGGATTCGCCGACCGGCGGAGGCCTCCATCCAAGTTTCCGACGACGCGGCCGCCTGGAAAATCGTTCAGGCGACCCCCGCAACTTCGGGAACCACGGATGATCTGAGACTGGCGCAGCCTGTCCAAGGCCGGTATGTGCGCGTGCTGATGACTCGGCCTGCGTCTCCCGACGGATACGTCCTCAGCGAGATGGAAGTGTATGGGCGCGGCGGCCCGACCCCGCAGCCCAAACCTGCGCCCACCGTTCGAGCCGACGGCCGGCTCGATCTTGCCGGTGGCGCGTGGCGGGTCGAGCGCGATTCGCTCGTGAACGCCAATGGCGGGGCGCTCTCGAAACCCGGCTTTCACGACGAGGACTGGCTGATCGCTACTGTCCCGGGCACCATCCTCACCAGCTACTACAATGCTGGGGCAGTGCCGGACCCCAACTATGCCGATAACCAACTGATGATTTCGGATTCGTTTTTCTACGCGGATTTCTGGTATCGAAACGAATTCGTCCCGCCTCCCGCTGCCCCGGGGAATCACGTCTGGCTCAACTTTGACGGAATCAACTGGAAAGCAGATGTCTTCCTGAATGGCAAGGAGCTCGGCCGCATCGAAGGCGGATTTACGCGCGGGCGATTCGACGTGACCAGGCTCTTGCGTTCCGGGAAGAAGAATGCCTTGGCAATTCGGATCGAAAAGAATGCGAACCCCGGGAGCGTGAAGGAGAAGACCTTCGAAGCCCCGGACAAGAACGGCGGCGTCCTTGGCGCTGACAATCCCACGTACCACGCCTCCATCGGCTGGGACTGGATTCCCACCATTCGCGGTAGAGACACGGGCATCTGGAACGATGTGTACCTGCGCGCGACCGGGCCCGTGACGATTGAGAATCCATTCGTCTCCACCTCGCTGCCTCTGCCGGACACGACACGCGCCGACGTGAGCGTGGAGGTGACTCTGCGCAACCACGAACGCAAGGCCATGACCGGGACTTTACGCGGGCGCTTCGGCGATGTGGCGTTCGAAACGCCGGTAACCATCGATGCGTCGGCGGGGAAGACGGTGAAGCTTGACCCGTCTACTCAGGCGGGGCTGCGGCTCCAGAATGCGAAGCTTTGGTGGCCGGCCGGCTACGGCGACCCGAATCTCTACCCGGTCGAGCTGAAGTTTGAGACCGCGGACGGGAAGGTATCCGACCGAGCCTCCTTTCAAAGCGGGGTGCGACAGTTCTCCTACAGTGAGGAGGGCGGCGCGCTGAAAATTTGGATCAACGGCCGCCGCCTCATCCCTCGCGGCGGGAACTGGGGTTTCAGCGAGTCGATGTTGCGGTACCGCGCGCGGGAGTACGACGTGGCCGTCCGCTATCACCGCGACATGTACTTCAACATGATCCGGAACTGGGTGGGACAAACCGGCGATGACGAATTCTACGAGGCGTGCGACCGCTACGGCATCGTCGTCTGGCAGGACTTCTGGCTCGCCAATCCCTGGGATGGCCCGGACCCGGACGATAACGCGATGTTCCTGCGCAATGCGAAAGACACAATCCTGCGGATTCGCAACCATCCTTCCATCGGGCTCTACTGCGGGCGCAACGAAGGATATCCTCCCAAGCCGCTCGACGACGGCATCCGAAAAGCTCTGGCCGAGCTCCATCCGGGCCTGCACTACATCTCCAGTTCGGCGGACGATGTGGTGAGCGGGCACGGGCCCTACCGCGCAATGCCCCTGAAGTTTTACTTTGGCCGGCGGGGAGCGCCCAGGCTCCACAGCGAAATGGGCATGCCGAACATTCCCCCGATGGACAGCCTGCGGTCCATGATGCCTGAAGCCGCGATGTGGCCGCAGGGCCGTATGTGGGGCCTGCACGATTTCTGCCTGCGGGGCGCGCAGGGTGGCTCTTCGTTCCGCGAGCAGATCGAGAAGAGCTACGGCGGCGCGGACAACGTGGCGGACTGGGTGTCGCTGGCCCAATTCGTGAACTACGAGGGCTATCGCGCCATGTTCGAGTCGCAGAGCCGCGACCGGATGGGCCTGCTGATCTGGATGAGCCATCCTGCCTGGCCCGACTTTGTCTGGCAAACCTACGACTACTACTTTGAGCCCACGGCCGGATACTTCGGCAGCAAGAAAGGCTCGGAGCCGCTGCACATTCAATGGAACCCGGTGAGCGATAGCGTTGAGGTGGTGAATTACAGCGGCGGCGACGCGCGAGGCTTGACCGTGCGAGTCGAAGTCCTGAACATGGACGGCGAGTTGAAGTGGGAGAAGTCGGCTTCCCTCGACAGCGCGGAGGACAGCACGACGACCTGCAGCAAGATGGAATACCCGGCGGGGCTGAGTCCGGTGCATTTCCTCCGGCTAACGCTGGT
>JAIQGB010000054.1 GCA_020072905.1 Terriglobia bacterium
AGACTGGCACAACAGTACAACATGAAAGAGAACGTCGCCATGATCCGCACCTATTACGCGCAAGTGGAGGCGGAATTCGGAAATGTCTCGCAGGCCCGGCAAGACGCGGCGGCGGCCCTGAACATGGCGCGCAGTGGTCCCGTGATGGAGAATGCAGCGCTTGCCTTTGCCCTCGCTGGCGACGCTGCGCAAGCCCAACCGCTTCTCTCTGAGGTTGAGAAGCGTTATCCTGCCGACACGCTGATCAAGGCCGTGTGGTTGCCCACCGCCCGTGCCGCCATCGAGTTCGGCAGAGACAATCCCGCCAAGGCGATCGAACTGCTTCAGTCTGCTACTCAGTATGAGCTCGGCGGAGGCCCCGGCGGGGTTGCTTTCTTGCCTAACTACATCCGCGGCGAAGCTTATCTCCGCGCGAGGCAGGGCAAAGAAGCCGCGACCGAGTTTCAGAAGATCCTCGACCACCGCGGCGTGGACGCGCTTTCGCCGCTTTACCCCTTGGCCCAGCTCGGCCTGGCGCGCGCCGCGGCGCTTTCAGGCGACACCGCCACGAGCCGCAAGGCCTACCAGGATTTCCTGGCGCTGTGGAGAGACGCCGACCCGGACATCCCCATCTATCGCGAAGCTAGGGCGGAATACGCGAAACTTAAGTGAGATTTGAACCGTCGGCAGTTCATATAAGCAGACTGCATCTCTGCTGCCCGCAATCTCACACTTGCGAGTCACGGCGGTATGGTACTAGTATGGTGTCACCATTCAGGCAAGAGTAGGTGAAGAATTGGCTTTGGCAGGTCGATTTCGCTGCAAATCCTCCAACGAAAAGGCCATCAAGTGGCTAAATCCGAACGGGACTACTTACTTGAATTGTGGTCCAAAAGCGTAGGCCCCTACTGTGGGAACGCGATCCCGGAAGGCAAGCGTGTCGGGACAGGAGACAGAGGCAAGGGTGGTTTGTGCAGTCCCGATTGCTATGCCCACTACTACGAGCAGGAACTCAAGGATAGGGCACGCAGAGTTGCCGAACTAGCGGAGCGGCATCGCAAGTCATAGTCGCATCTGGGCACGAGGAAGGAGCAAAGGCTGGTGGGATTGTTCTCGCAAACAGAGGGACCAGAGCGCCGCAAGGCAGGGATTCTGCCATCCCAGGAAATTCGCGAGTTAATAAGAAATGGCAAGATTCGTTCTCGCACGGATATTTCGGATGACCAGATTCAGCCTGCGAGTATCGACCTGCGCCTGGGAGACGTAGCCTATCGAGTTCAGGCAAGCTTCCTTCCTAGCAAGAAGTCATTGATTGGGCCGAGGATCAGGGAATTACAACTTGAACAGATTGACCTTGGCCAGCCGGCATTGCTGAGGGCAGGAAATGTATACATCGTTCCACTGCTCGAGGGCCTCGCCCTTCCACCTGATATGAGTGGCAAAGCTAACCCCAAGAGCACCACGGGCCGGTTGGACATATTCACGCGACTGATGGCTGAGGCGAGTGCGACATTTGAAGAAGTCCCTCAAGGCTATTCAGGCGACCTCTACGTGGAGATTTTTCCCCGCACGTTCTCGATTATTGTCAGGGCAGGCACTAAACTTAATCAGCTTCGATTCTTTAGAGGTGAACCAGAATCTGATGATGAAACGCTCCGTAAGTTATCTCAGAGAAGACAACTTATTTATTATGAAGACGGTGAGGACCGCCCCAAAGCGACTATCAATGCAGGGCTCCGGTTATCGATCGACTTGGCGGGTGAAGGGAACGCCGTTGTAGCTTACCGGGCCAGGAAAACCAAAGCGCCCATTGAGCTGGCCAAGATCGGCACATACGATGTTGCAGAATTTTGGAAGCCTTTTGAGAGCCGGAACCTAAAGGCCAGCCTCGTGCTTGATCCTGGCGACTTCTATTTGTTGGCCTCGAGAGAGAAAGTTGCAGTTCCGCCCGATTGGGCGGCGGAGATGGAATCGTATGACCCCTCGATAGGAGAGTTTACCGTCCACTACGCAGGTTTCTTCGACCCGGGCTTCGGCTATGGTGCCTCGGGCGAAATCAAAGGCACGAAGGCCGTGCTGGAGGTGCGGGCGCACGAGGTTCCCATCTTTTTGGAGGATCGGCAAGAAGTCGGGCGGTTGAAGTATCACAAAATGGCGGAACGTCCAGACAAAGTGTACGGGCAGGGGATAGGCTCTTCCTACCAACAACAGGGGCTGGCGCTCAGTAAGCAATTCAAGGAGACGGCCGCAACACGACAGTCGCCCCACGTCGCCATGCCTACAGCCCCGGGTTAGGACACTACGGGAAACCAGAATGAGTCCCCATTGGTCTTTCTGCGAAGCGACGCACATTTGGGGGGCCGGCCGGGCTTGACAGTGCCCGGGCTCTGCGTGGTTTGACCGTAAGCGGCCCAATCTGCTATTTTAAGTGTTTGTATTCTGCGAGTTGAAACGCGTCTAGGAATGCCGAACGTTCAGATTACCTTCCCCGACGGGACCTCCCGGGAATTCGCTCAGGGCGTCACCGCGTTGGAAGTCGCCAAATCGCTTGGGCCGCGCCTCGCGGCGGATGCGCTGGTGGCCAAGGTGGATTCGCGCTTGCTCGATCTCACCTCCCCCATCGAGGCGAGCGGACCGATCCAATTCATCACCCCTTCTTCGCCCGAGGGATTGGAGGTTTACCGTCATTCCACCGCGCATCTGCTCGCCGCGGCGGTGACCGAGCTTTTTCCGGATGCGCATCCTGGCATCGGCCCGCCCACCGAGACCGGGTTCTACTACGATTTCTACCGCGAGAAATCGTTCACCGAGGAAGACCTGGCGAAGATCGAAGCGAAGATGCGCGAACTGCAAAAGGCCGACCTGCCTTACGAGCGCATCCACTACCCGAAAGAAGAAGGCAAGAAACTCTTCGAGCAGATGGGGGAATTCCTGAAGTGCCAACTGATCGAGGAGAAGGCGGAGCCGGTCTTCTCCGCCTACCGCACCGGCAAGTTTCTGGACTTCTGCCGCGGGCCGCACATTCCCTCCACCGGCCGCATCAAGGCGTTCAAGGTGCTGAGCGTGGCGGGCGCGCATTGGAAGGGCGATGAGAAGTCGCACCCCATGCAGCGCATCTACGGCACGGCGTTCTTCTCTCAGAAAGACCTGGACGACTTTCTCCACAAGCTTGAGGAAGCGAAGAAGCGCGACCACCGGCGGCTCGGCAAGGAACTCGAGCTTTTCAGCATCCAGGACGATGCCGGGCCGGGCCTGATCTTCTGGCACCCCAAGGGCGGGATGGTGCGCAAGGTGATCGAGGACTGGCTGCGCGACGAGTTGCTCAAACGCGGCTACGACATGGTCTACACGCCGCACGCCATGCGGCTGCACCTCTGGGAAACCAGCGGCCACACGAACTTCTATCGCGAGAACATGTTCGGCGCGATGGAAGTCGAGAACGACCGCTACCAGCTCAAGCCCATGAACTGTCCGGGCCACATCCTGATCTACAAATCGCGCCGGCGGAGCTACCGCGAACTGCCCGTACGCATGGCCGAGCTCGGCACCGTTTACCGCTACGAGCGCTCCGGCGTGCTCCACGGCTTGATGCGTGTGCGCGGCTTTACTCAGGATGACGCGCACATCTTCTGCATGCCCGAGCAGCTCGAAGACGAGGTCCAGGCTTGCGTCGAGTTCGCCTTTGCCGTGCTCAGCACCTTCGGCTTCGACCGTTATGAAGTGGAGCTGTCCGCTCGCGACCCGGAGCATCCCGAACATTACGCGGGAACCGTGGAGGAGTGGGAACGCGCCGAAGGCGCCCTCCGCAATACGCTCGAGCGGATGAAAATCCCCTTCAAAACCATGCTGGGCGAAGCGGTGTTCTACGGGCCCAAGATCGATGTGAAGCTGGTGGACGCCATCGGCCGCCCCTGGCAACTCACTACCGTGCAGTTCGATTTCAACCTGCCCAGCCGCTTCGAGCTGGAATACGTGGGAGCGGACGGCCGTCCGCACACCCCCGTCATGGTGCATCGCGCCCTGTTGGGCTCGATTGAGCGCTTTTTCGGAGTGCTGATCGAGCATTACACCGGCGCGTTTCCGGTATGGCTCTCGCCGGTGCAGGCGATCGTGCTGCCCATCAGCGAGAGGCATGGCGCTTACGCGCGTGAGGTCGTCGGACAGTTCCGCGCGGCGGGCATCCGAACTGAGCTTGACGACCGCAATGAGAAGCTCAACGCGCGCATCCGGGACGCACAACTGCAGAAGATCCCCTTCATGCTCGTGGTCGGCGACCGGGAAGTTCAGGCCCAAGCGGTGGGCGTCCGCCGGCGCGACACGGGCGACATGGGTTCCCGGTCTCTCGCTGAGTTCATCCCCTGGCTTCGCCAGCTTATCGACACGCGGGCTGTGAAATGGTAAGCTGGGTGTCACCATCAGACCTTATGGAGCCTGCTCTCCACACGGAGGAAGCGACTTGGTTTGCGGCCCCCACGGGCCAGGAGGGATGATTTATCGCTGACCGATTTGTACGCGTGAATGAAAGAATCCGGGCCCGGGAAGTCCGGGTCATCGACGAAGAGGGCGGGCAGCTCGGCATCATGCCGCCCTTCGAGGCTCTGAAGATGGCGCGCGGTCAGGGCCTGGACCTGGTGGAAGTGGCTCCCAATGCCACCCCTCCCGTTTGCCGCATTATCAATTACGGGAAATATCTCTACCAGCTCAGCAAGCGGCAGCACGAGGCGCGGAAACATCAGAAGTCGATCGAACTGAAGGAAGTCAAGTTCCGCCCGCGCACCTCGGCACACGATTTTGAGGTGAAGCGGAATCGCATCATAGGCTTCCTCCAGGAAGGGGACAAGGTCAAGGCGACGATTATGTTCCGCGGCCGCGAGATGGCACATCGCGAACTCGGCATGCGGATGATCGAGCGCCTGATTCAGGAGATCAGCGAGGTCGGCCAGGTCGAAACGCGGCCGCGCCAGGAGGGGCCGAACCTGACGGCGATCCTGGCGCCCAACAAGAAGACCGCGGGGAAGGCACCGGCTCCCAAGCCGCGCCCGAGTGGTGAGTCAACGGGCGCGCCCGCCCCGGCGAAGGTTTCATCGAGGCCGCAGACCGGAGTCGCCAGGGCGGCCGCCGCCCCTGAAACGCCGGAACCCTCGGGAGGTTAGAGTTGGCAAAAGCAACGCTGAAGCTCAAGACCCACAAAGGCGCCGCCAAGCGCTTCAAGCTGACGGCGGGAGGCAAGATCCTGCGCGGGCACGCGTACGCCCGGCACATTCTGACTTCCAAGAACAGCAATCGCAAGCGCAAGCTGGATCAGGTGACCACGGTTTCCAGCGCGGACGCTCCCCACGTCCGGGCGATGCTGCCGTACGGCAGGTGACGAACAGGTGTCAGGTGCCGGGTGTCAGGTGTCAGTAAGAGCGAGCGTTCGATTCTGTTGCTGAAACCCGAAACCTGAAACCCGACACCTGCTCTTCACCAGGCGCGGGAAGGCCAACGGCTGGGTGCCTTCGCCTTGCACCATCGGGTGCGGGGCTTCGCCGCCCTGAAATTCACACGAAAGGAGTAAACCCATGCCTCGAGTCAAGCGTGGCACTGTGCGCCGCGCCGGTCGCAAGAAGCTCGCCAAGCTCACCAAGGGCTATTTCCTCAACAAGAGCAAGCTCTATAAGTTCATGAAGGAGGCCGCGGACCGCGCGGGCCGGTTCGCCTATCGCGACCGCCGGCGGCGCAAGCGCGATTTCCGGCGGCTCTGGATCGTGCGCATCAGCGCCGCGGCTCGCCTGAACGGCCTCACTTACAGCCAGCTCATCAATGGGCTCAAGAAACTCGACGTCGCCCTTGACCGCAAGATGCTCTCCGAGATTGCCGTGCGCGATGCGGCGGCGTTTGGTGAATTGGCGGGCAAGGTGAAGACGGTGCTGCAAGTGTAGGGGAGGGCTTCGCCCTCCCGAGGGCGGCCAGAGGTCGCCCCTACCCGTACCATCATGACCCTCGAAGAAAAGGTCGGGAAGACCCTCGCTGAGCTCGGTGTCTCCGACGCGCCGGCCGTTGAGGCGCTCTTTGCCGAAGTGCGCGCCGCCATGGATGCGGAGCGACAGGAGTTGACTTCACGTGGCGCCGCTGACGATCGTGAGCGCGACAAGCTCTGCAAGGAGCTGCGCGACCGCTGGCTGGCGCGCAAGAACGGGCTCATGTCGCTCATCGACGACAACTGGCTGAAGAAGGCAGTGAAGGAATTGAAACCAGTCGTTGGTCGGCAGTTCAACGACCTGCGGAAGGCATCGGCGCTGATGCAGGTTGAGGAGCTAATCCGTGCAATAGACTCTTTACGCGGAAGAGCCGCTGCGACTTCCAGTGCCGCGGGCACGCTGACCGACGACCTCACGCTGGCCGGCCACGCAAGGACCACGTCGACTGCTACGGGCACGCTCACCGATGACCTTACTGTTCCCGGCTACCGCCGCCCGCTCGGCTCGATTCATCCCGTCACGCGGGTGCTGCGGGAGATCGAGGAGATTTTCCTTGGCCTCGGTTTCCGCATCGAGACCGGGCCGGAAGTGGAATCGGTTTACTACAACTTTGACGCGCTCAACATTCCGGAGACTCATCCGTCGCGTGACGACTGGGACACGCTGTACGTCGATTCGAAGACCCTGCTGCGCGCGCACACTTCTCCCGTGCAAATCCGCGCCATGGAGAAGTACGGTGCGCCGCTCTACATCATTGTTCCCGGCAAGGTCTACCGGCACGACAACCCGGATGCCAGCCATTCGCCGATGTTCCATCAGATCGAGGGTCTGGCCGTGGACCGCGACATCACCTTCGCCGACCTGAAGGGCACGCTGGATTTCTTCGCCAAGAAGTTCTTCGGAGAGAAGGTGCGCACGCGCTTTTCGCCCAGCTTTTTTCCCTTCACCGAGCCCTCGGGCGAAGTCTCCATCAGTTGTGTGATCTGCGACGGGCAGGGCTGCCGGACCTGCAAGGAAAGCGGCTGGGTGGAAGTAATGGGCTGCGGCATGGTGCATCCGGAAGTCCTCCGGCACGGCGGCATCGACCCCGAACAATTCACGGGCTGGGCATTCGGTCTGGGCGTCGACCGCTACGCGATGATGAAGTACGGCATCAACGATATTCAGCTCTTCTTCCAAAGTGATGTGAGGTTCTTGGAACAATTTTGAATTGCGAATTGTGAATAGTGAATGGTGAATGGTGAATGAAAAGCTGGTCCAAGTCTGTATTTCATAATTCACTATTCACCATTCACTATTCACAATTATTCTTTCCCGGTCTCACCCATGAAGATTTCTTTAGGCTGGCTTAAAGAATTCGTGGAGGTCCCCGCCGAGCCGCGCGAGCTTCGGCGCGACCTCACCATGCTCGGGCTGAACGTGGAGTCCATCTCCGCGGCGCGCGACGGCTGGGTGCTGGACGTCGAAGTGACCACGAACCGGCCCGATTGCCTCAGCCACTACGGCGTGGCGCGCGAGGCCGCGACGTTCTACCGCCGGGCACTGAAGCCGCTGGAGTTTCCGGTGAAAGAATCGGCCGAGCCGGCCTCGAGCGAGATCGCCATTGAGATTGCCGACCCGGACCTGTGCGGGCGTTACTGCGGGCGCGTCGTTCAGAACGTCGAGGTCAAACCTTCGCCCGAGTGGCTCCAGAAGCGGCTCGAAGCGGTGGGCCAGCGGCCCATCAACAACGTCGCCGACGTCACGAACTACGTTTTGATGGAGCTGGGCCATCCGCTGCACGCCTTCGATCTCTCCCGCCTCCGGCAGCGCAAGATCATCGTGCGTCGCGCCAAGACGGGCGAACATCTGCGCACCCGCGATGATGTTGATCGGGCGTTGGGTTCCGAGAATCTGGTGATTGCCGACGCGCAGCGCGCTGTGGCGCTGGCCGGGGTGATGGGCGGCGAAGACTCGGAGATCTCTTCCTCGACGCGCGCTGTTCTGCTGGAGAGCGCCTGGTTCGAGCCCGTCTCGATTCGGCGCACCGCCAAGGCGCAGGGAATGCACACCGAGGCGTCCCATCGCTTCGAGCGCGGCGCGGACATTCAGATGGCGCCGGTGGCCCTCGATCGCGCGGCAACGCTCATCGCCGAGCTTGCGGGCGGAGAAATCCTCCGCGGTATGGTGGACGTTTATCCTCGGCGCGAACTCCATGAACCCTTGCTCCTGCGGCGCAGCATCATCCTGCGCGTCCTGGGAGCGGAAATCTCCTGGGAGGAGGTCGAGCGCATCTTGCGCGGGCTGGGCTTCGAGACCGAGCGCCGGGGAACGGAAGGCTGGCGGGTGACGCCCGCGTCGTTCCGCCTGGACGTTACGCGCGAAGTGGACCTCGTGGAAGAGGTGGCGCGGCACTACGGCTACGACAAGCTTCCCACGCGTTTGCGGTCGGCTCCGCCGCGGGTCGAGAAAGATCTGGTCAGGGAGAAGGAACTCGCCATCTCGGCGCGGCTGGTGGCGCTCGGATATCGCGAGATCATTCCCTCTTCCATGGTGGACCCCGCGGAAAATGCCCGCTTCACGGACCGCCCACCGGTCGTGCTGGCCAATCCGCTCAGCCAGGAAGCTTCCGCGCTGCGTTCGAGCCCCATTCCCAGCATGCTGCGCGCGCTGCGCTGGAACCTAGACCGCGGCCAGAACGATGTCCGGCTCTTCGAGGTCGGGAAGACCTACAGCCCGCGTGCCGAAGGTCTGGCGGACGAGCGGCGCGTTCTCACGCTTGGGCTCACTGGCCACCGGAAGCCTGTGGCGGTCTATGAGGGCGAGAAGGAGAAGGTTGTCGGCATCTTCGACTTCAAGGGGGATATCGAGACGCTCCTGGAGGCTTTCGAGATTCCTGGTCTGCGATTCGAGCCGGAGGGCTGCCGCTACTTCGACTCCGCTCAGGGCGGCCGATTGGTCGCGGCCGCAGGGACATTTGCCGTTTTCGGCCGACTGGACGCCGCGACGATGGACTACTACAAGCTGCGCCAGGATGTGTGGCTCGCCGACGTCGATCTGGATTTGCTGCTCAAGACTTCTCTCAGGACGTTCACCTTCCGGGAATTCTCGAGATTCCCGGCCGTGGAGCGTGACTTCTCCTTGCTGGTTCCGGAGGGCAGGTCGTACCACGAGATCGAGGGCGCGGTGCGTGGCCTGGGACTCGAGACTCTGCAAAGCCTGAGCCCAGGAGACGTCTTTCGCGGCGGAGCCATCGCGGCTGGACATTACAGCTTGCTTCTGCGTGTCGTTTTTCAGAGCCCCACTCACACCTTGACCAGCGAGGAAGTGGCGGGCATGAGCCAGCAAGTGCTCGGAGCATTGGAGCGGTTGGGAATTCGGCTGCGAACCTGACGGGCGCGGCGGACTCTGGCCGCATCGGACGGAATCGGCATCCAACCAGGACTGGGAAAAGGCGTCGTGACGGACTTCTACGATTCTTTCCAGGCTCTCGAAGAAAAGCTGCTGAAGGCCGCGGAGATCTTCAAGCGCAGCCAGGAAGAGAAGCGGGCGCTGCGCACAGAACTCGAGGCGCTGGAGCGCGAAGTCGAGACGCTTCGCCGCGAGCGTGACGACGTCCGTGCCCGCGTCGAGAAGATCCTCCAGCAGATCGACGTGTTGACAAAGGGCGACGCCGGCGGATAATAACCGCAGGGGAACAGCCCGCAGGCCAGGCCTTCGCAGCCGGGGATGAGGCGCATCGTGATCAAAGCTCCCGACGGCATCCGGGTGGAGATTTACGATCAGGAATACTTCATGCGGGGGGAACTCGACCCCGAATACATCCGCAAGCTGGCCGCGTACGTGGATGCCAAGATGCGGTCCATCGCCGAGCGCACCCACACGGTGGACTCGCTGCGCGTCGCGGTGCTGGCGGCTCTGAATATCGCGGATGAGTACCATCAGGTGAAAGGGAAATACGATGCCGCGACCCGGGAGCTCGGGCAGAAAGTGGAAGAGTGCCACGAGGTGCTGGACCGGTTCTTGAAAGAAGCCGTCTAGACTTTTCCGCGCCCGCTGCAGGGTGGAAGTTCGAGCACCGCGATTGCCGCGCCAAGACCTTTCCAACTTACGTCTCCATAGTGGGATGATCTCTGCGGCGCGGATCTCGCCTGCCGCCGAGATTCCAGCAAGGGTTCCTGCGCACAAGCGCGCCGGAGTGAAGGAAACGTTGTGAGCTCGACCGCGAGAATCCTGTTTATCGGCGACATCTGCGGGCATCCCGGCCGGCGCGCGGTGAAAGAGCTTCTACCCGGGCTGGTGGCCGAATTTGCGCCCGACCTCGTCCTCGCCAATGGTGAGAACGCGGCGGGAGGTTTCGGCATTACGCCGGGCCTGGTCGAAGAGTTGCTCGACCTGGGCATCGCCGTCCTCACCTCCGGGAATCACATCTGGGACAAGAAGGAAATCCTTCCCTACCTGGCCGACCACGCCGATGGCCGGCTCCTGCGGCCCGCCAACTATCCCGGCGACGCGCCGGGGCACGGAATCTACATCGGCCGAACGCACGCCGGCCTGGATTACGCCGTGCTCAACGTGCAAGGCCGCGTCTTCATGCCCGCCATTGATTGTCCGTTCCGCACCGCGGACGCTCTGCTCGAGAAGATTCCCGCGCAGGTCAAGGTCCGCATCGTGGACGTGCACGCCGAAGCGACGTCCGAGAAGCGCGCCCTCGGCTGGTACCTCGACGGCCGCGCCACCGCCGTCGTCGGCACGCATACGCACATTCCCACCGCCGACGAAACCGTCCAGCCGGGCGGCACAGCCTACATCACTGACCTGGGGATGACGGGGCCGTACGACTCGGTGATCGGCATCGAGAAGAACTCCATCATCCGCAAGTTCCTGGACCAGATTCCCGCGCGCTTCGAGGTGGCGAAAGGCGACGTCCGCCTGAGCGGCGTGCTGATCGAAGCCGACCGCGAATCCGGCCGCGCCCTCTCCATCGAACGAATCCTGCGCAAGTGAAGCCCGGGGTCCCAGTGTCCCTCGTCTCCATCCACTGCCTGGGGGCGCCCCCTTATCTGCCCGCAGCCTTGCTCAACCGAACGATCAATGGCCTCGCGATGATCAATTCCTGACGATTGATCACCTTGACAAGCACTCCCCCTCGATCAACGATCCGGAATGTAGGGGCGATTCATGAATCGCCCTCTTGCGGCGGGGGCAATTCGTGAATTGCCCCTACCAATCTGCGCCACCTGCGGATATGACAGAACTCCTCCATCCCGAATCCCGAAACCCGAACCCCGAATCCCGGGGCCTGAATCCTGAATCCCGAATCCTGAATCCTGCTTTCCACGACCCCAAACATCACATCAAAATCTATCAAGGCGATTGCCTGGAAATTCTCGCGGCGATTCCCGAAAACTGCGTGGACCTGATCTTCGCCGACCCGCCGTATTTCCTCTCCAACGACGGCATCACCTGCCACGCCGGACGCATGGTGAGCGTCAACAAAGGCGAGTGGGACCGCTCGCGCGGCCCAGACGCCAATCACGAATTCAACCGCGCCTGGCTCGCCGCCTGCCAGCGCGTGCTCAAGCCCCATGGCTCGATCTGGGTGAGCGGCACCGCGCACATCATCCATTCCGTCGGCTTCGCCATGCAGCAACTGGGCTTCAAGCTGTTGAACGATATCTCCTGGGTCAAGCCCAACCCGCCGCCGAATCTTTCCTGCCGCTACTTCACCCACGCCACGGAAACCCTCATCTGGGCGGCGAAGAATCGGAAGAGTAAGCACACGTTCAATTACAAGCTGATGCGCGAGCTTGCCGGCGGCAAGCAGATGAAAAGCGTTTGGCAGATTCCCGCCCCCGACCGCGACGAGAAACGCTTCGGCAAACACCCCACGCAGAAGCCCGTGGCGCTGCTCGAACGCATCCTGCTCGCCGCGTCGAACGAGGGCGACCTGGTCCTTGACCCGTTCATGGGCAGCGGGACTACGGCGGTGGCGGCGCTGCGTCTGCGGCGGACGGCTTTGGCAATCGAGCAGGACAGCGACTGGGTTCAACTCGCGCTGGTAAGAGTCACGCGCGAGTTAATCTGTGTTTTCGCTACGGCTGAATCCTTCCAATCTAGCCTTGATCTCCGAGCCGTTTTTGTGGATCGATCCATCGAAGAGGCTGCTTCGGTGCATATGGCGCTCACATCCAAGCTCGTGCATCGAGAGCGCAAGTATTTCTTCGTGGGCGCTTGCCGTCGCGAGGTGGTCTATTCCGTTGTTGCCGATTCCTTGGAAGAAGCCTGGAAGAGTTTTCAGTCCAGCCCGCAGCGAACCGACCAAATCCTCTCCGTCATCAAAACCGAAACGGAGATTTACCTCGCGCAATGAACCTGACCGGGGCGAGGCAAAGCGAGTTTAGATTGACCAAGGCTGCTCTGTATCAGCCAGCCCATTTTTGCTCCAAGGCGATTGCCTCGTTAGCCTTCGTGTGCATGTCAGCGACAACATCGTAGCTTGTGAACATCGTTCTCTTTACAAGGGACAGGAATAAAGGATGGGCAAGTTTAGATTCGAACTCGCTCTTGCGTACTGCAGGCGCTGCCACCCTGAACTTTGCGTAGAACGCATCGAACAACACAAACTTCAGAAACGCCCCGTTCATGTCGGTTGTGTTCTCCACCTCGATAAACTCCAACGGAAATTTCCGCTCACTGAACCAAATCACATCGACCCCAGCGGCCCGCTGCACGACCTCAGGAAAGGTAAACGGGTAGATGTCTTCAACCGTAACCAAGCTGCCCAGGGGTTTCCCCAGAAACACTTTCCCCCGGTCCTGCTTCGGCACAAATGTTCGATATTTCTTAAGATTGCCAAGCTCCACAAGCAAACCTTGGTAGTACGTATGGTCACTATCGGGCTTTGGCTTCGTCGTGAGGTCAGCCGGCAGCTTGTTTTTGGCTTCCAACAATGCCCACAGCCCTGGTCGAATTCGGAAGAAACACTTGGGGTCTTGGACAATGCGGTTGATCGATTTGAACGGAGTCTTTGTTTCCCACTTCACGCCGGGGATTTTCAGCGCTTCTTTGTAAAGGTGGCCGAGCGTCGCATAGCCGCCATTAGTTCGCATCGCCTCGACAACTGCTTCTCGTTGGTTCATGGGGCGGAGAATACCATGCTCGTAGCCACGGCCAAGGCCGGTCTGACCGTAGGCTTTTCGCGTGTTCACGAACCCACGGTTAATCCGAAGAAGCGATGAACCGTGGCTACCACTGCTCGTCCCACGTCACGGAGTTGGCGGCTCGCTTGCCAGGCCGGTATCATCAGGGCGTAAGCCTACCATCTATTGTCCGGACGTAGGGCTGTGCCATTTTGCTCAGGGGCTTGGTCAACCTTGGACAGACAGTACATCGCCGAAGGAAACATCATGCAAGAGGTCGCTCGGTGCAGAGGCGAGCCGGTACACACCTCCTTCGGTTAGACGTCGGCGATAAGCCGCTACGCCCAGCTCAGCCTCAAAAGCGGAAGATGAATGATGCCAAGGCCAAACAACCCAGACAAGAACTTCAAGACTTAAAGCAGGAGGGTGACATGAAACCAAGTACTAAGCACCAGGCGAAAGGCAAGTTTCACGAAGTGAAGGGCAAGATCAAGGAGAAGGTGGGAAAAGCTACCAATAACCCGGATCTGGAGGTCGAAGGTAAGAACGAAAGGACAGCAGGTAAGATTCAGAAAAAGATCGGCCAAGTTGAAAAAGTTCTGGGGGATTAGTAGGGTACGCTCGATCGCGAAGGGGCGGGAGGCTTCCCGAGGGCTTCAGTCGTACTGACCTGGCTTCCAGGCTGGAACGTCTTAGGCTCTGCGCGACAAGGGCTACGACTGCGGGCGGTGCCGGCCGAGATCGAAGCCAGTCCTCAACTGAAAAGGAGATTCCCATGTCACTGATCCTGCTAATTGTTGTCCTGCTGCTCTTGTTCGGCGGCGGCGGAGGCTATTACGGTTATCGGAGATGGGGTTCGGGTGGAGGCATCGGAATCGTCGGGGTGGTCCTGATCATTCTGGTGGTCTTATACCTGTTCGGCGGATCAAATATGATGCATCGTTGAGGTTTCCTGCTTTAAGGCATTCCATGGGGAGACCGTACCCCTGGGCGGCCAAGAATATAGGAGCTGGTAGCAACGTTCAGGGTCGTTCTGACCGTGGGCTTTTGCCTTGCTCACGAATCCACGGCTTGGTTTCCCGTGCTGTCGTAACGTCATTCCCGCGTAAGCGGGAATCCACGACCATAGATCCCCGCTTTCGCGGGGATGACACGGCAGGGCGTGCGGATGGGCGCTCGATGTCCTCAACATCGTGCGGGGCATCGGGCGGCGGGAATTCACGCTGGCCGACATCTATGCGCAGGAGGCGGCGCTGGCGCGCCTGTGCAGCTTGCTGTAGCGGCGATGTCCTCATCGTCGCGTTCGGGATGTCGGTGCCTTCGGCGGTGAGACACCGCCGCTACAGAGAACCGCCCCGTGCGCCCGAAAATCCGCCAGCAGCTACAACGGCTGCGCGACCTGGGGGAACGACCGACCCAACCCCGGCAACCGCGACCGACACAGACAGCGTGAACCCGATTGCAGATCTATCGGTCACGAAGACGGATGGAGTGACGAGCGTCAATGCGGGAGGGACGACCACCTATACGATTGTAGTGACGAACCATGGACCGAGTGCAGCAGATAATATGGTCTTTACTGATCCTGCGGTCGCAGGATTGAGTGCCACCGGTGTGACCTGTGGTACTGCCACTGGTGGGGCAGCCTGCCCGACAGTTGGGAACACCACGGTGGCATTGATGCAGGGAACCGGGATTGTGATCCCGACC
>JAIQGB010000455.1 GCA_020072905.1 Terriglobia bacterium
GGGCTTCTTTACATCTCGAGTCGCGCCGAAGGGACCATCTATCAGGTGACACCGGACGGCCAGCGCTCCGTTTACGCCGAGGGCATGGGCGTGGCGACGGGCCTCGCGTTTGACCGCGACGGCAACCTCTACGTGGGTGACCGCACGGGCACAATCTTCAAGATCAATCCTGCCCGGGAGATTTTCGTATTCGCCACCATGGAAGCCAGCGTTGCCGCATACCACCTGGCGTTCGGACCCGGCGATCACCTCTATGTGACGGGACCAACCACTTCCAGTTTCGATCACGTGTATCGGATTTCGCCCGCGGGACAGGTCACTTCCTTCTACCGCGGATTGGGACGCCCACAGGGCCTTGCCTTCGACACCCAAGGCCGTCTCTACGTCGCCGGGTCACTCGGGGGACGCCGCGGGATCATACGCTTCACGACAGAGCAAGTCCGGCCCGAACTGGTCGCCTCGGGCAACGGGATTGTCGGCTTGGCTTTCGCTCCTCACCGCTCGTTGATCCTGGCCACCAGCAGCTCTCTGATCGAGCTGCCCGTGGACGTAGACGGCAAACCCTTGCCCCACTGACGAGTGACAAGGCCGGAAGCCAGAAGTCAGAATTCAGAATGAGGGTTGCGGGAGCTCGAACGGTGAACCTGACGGGTTCTCCACCGAAGTGGCAAAAACCGGACCTGGCTACGGGACGCTTTCATTCTGACTTCTGACTTCTGACTTCTGACTTCTGAATTCTGAATTCTTTCTTGTCACTCGTCACTTGTCACTGCTCTTCCATGGACGCTGAAATCATCGCCGTCGGTTCCGAGCTGCTTACCCCCTATCGGCAGGACACCAACTCGCTCTTCCTCACCGACAAACTCAACTCGCTGGGCATCGAGGTCCGCTTCAAGACCATCGTCGGCGACGATTCCGAGCGGCTCACTCAGGCCTTCCGCGCGGCGCTGGGCCGCTCGCGGCTGATTATCCTGACGGGCGGCCTCGGGCCTACCGAGGACGATGTCAACCGTCAGGTGGTCGCGGAGGCGCTGGGCAGGCCACTGCGCGAGGTGCCGGAAATCCGCCGCCGCATTGAAGCCCGCTTCGCGCGCCTCGGCCGCACGATGGCTGAGAACAATCTCCGCCAAACCCTGGTGCCGGAGGGCGCGGATTGGCTCGAAAACAAAAACGGAACGGCGCCGGGCCTGTGGATCGAGAAGGATGGAACTGCGATCATCTTGCTGCCCGGCCCGCCGTGCGAACTCGAGGCGATGTTCGAATCCGTCTGTTTGCCTCGCCTGGCCCGGCTGGTCCCGCCGCAATGCCTGCGCAACCGCGTGTACAAGGCCGTGGGATTGGCGGAATCCGAAGTCGATCAGCGCATCGCGCCCATCTACAAAAACTATGCAAACCCTGCCACCACCATCCTGGCCACTCCCGACGCAATTGAAGTGCACTTGCGCGCCCGCGCCCCGAGCGAGGCCGAAGCTGACGCCTTGCTCGACGAGCTCGGCGACAAGATCGAAGCAGCTCTCGGCGACTATCTGTTTTCGAGCGGCGGCGAATCTTTGGAAGAAATGGTAGGAATGTATCTGGTGCTGCGGCGGAAGACGCTGGCGGTCGCCGAGAGCTGCACGGGCGGCTTGCTCGCCGAGCGGCTGACGCGAGTTCCGGGCAGCTCGAACTATTTCCTGGGCAGCGCGGTCTGCTACTCGAACGAACTCAAAACTCGGCTCGCGGGCGTTCCGCAGAAGTTAATCGAGGAACAGGGCGCGGTTTCCAACCCGGTCGCCCAGGCGCTTGCGGAAGGAATCCGCCGGCGAACCGGCGCTTCGATGGGAATCGGCATCACCGGCATTGCGGGCCCGGGCGGGGGCACCGCCGAGAAACCGGTGGGGCTGGTCTTCATCGCCCTGGCCGACGAACGCAGCACGCAAGTGCGCGAGTTCCGCTTTCCGGGCGACCGCCAGCGCATCCGCCACTGGGCTACGCAGGCGGCGCTGGAGATCATCCGACGCCGTATTCGAGATTAAGATAATCGTTAATTGACGATTGCCGATGAGAGATTGAGAACCCCCAACCTCGCCTGCAACCGATAACGGGAAGGGCTTTCCAATCTTCAATCGACAATCTTCAATCGGCAATCCCAACATGCGCGCCTTTATTGCCATCGATTTGTCCGCGGAGATTCAGGGCGCCCTCGCCCGCCAGCAAGCGGCGTTTCAAGACGCCAGCCCGGACGCGCGCTGGACCCGCCCCGAAGGCACGCACCTCACGCTGAAATTCCTTGGCGAGATTAGCGATCAGCAGGTGAGCCAGGTGACAGTGGCTCTCTCCGCCCTGCCCTCGTTTCCGCCCTTCGTCGTGGAGGTCAAGGGATTCGGCTTTTTCCCGGACGCGCGGCGCCCAGGCGTCTTCTGGGCTGGCGTCGCGGCGCCCCAGGATCTGACGGAATTGGCGCGTCGAATCGAAGACTCGATGGAGAAGCTGGGCTTCGCGCGGGAGCGGCGTGCGTTCAATCCTCACCTCACGCTGGCGCGCTTCAAGATTCCACGGCCGCAAATCCGCCTGCGCGCCCTGGTCGAGCAGCAGGCGGACACCTCGCTCGGGCGATTCGAAGTCTCGGAATTCTTCCTGTTTGAGAGTAGACTCTCGCCGCACGGCGCGGAGTATCGCCAGGTGGCACGCTTTCCCGGGTAGGGGCGATTCGCGAATCGCCCCAGTCCGCACCAACTGCAATCCATGTTCGCTCCGCTCATCCCGTTGTTCGCCTACCTTCTCGGCTCGATTCCCTTCGGCTATCTCATCGTGCGCTGGCAAAAGGGGATCGACGTGCGCTCGACCGGCAGCGGCTCGATCGGCGCCACGAACGTCATGCGCAACCTAGGCCTGATCGGATTTATTGCCACGTTTCTGCTGGATTTCGCCAAGGGCGCGGCGGCGGTGCTTCTCGCCGCCCGCTGGACCGGTCATGCCCCACTCTGGATTGCCAGCGCGGCGTTTGCGGCGGTCGTCGGCCACTGCTTCCCC
>JAIQGB010000055.1 GCA_020072905.1 Terriglobia bacterium
GGGCCTCATACTCATCGATCTTGGGCAGGAAATAGTCGCAGAACTGGATGACCTCCTTCTCAAACCCGTCGTAGAGATCGTACTGGAGGCCGCCGATGCGAAAGGCGTGCGTGGTGAGCCGCGCGCCGCAGTAATTCTCGAAAATCTTGAGGATCTCTTCGCGCTCGCGGAAGGTGTAAAAAACCGGCGTCATGGCGCCGAGGTCGAGCGCGTGCGTGCCCAGCCAGAGCAGATGGCTGGCGATGCGCTGCAGTTCCGCCAAAATCATGCGCGTGTACTGCGCGCGCGGCGGCAGTTCAACGCCCAACAGCTTCTCGACCGCCTCGACGTAGCCCATGCCATTGGTGACCGCGGCGACGTAATCCATGCGGTCGGTGTAAGGGGCGAATTGAGCATACGTCCGGTTCTCCGCAATCTTTTCAACGCCGCGGTGCAGGTAACCGATGACAGCTTCCGAACCCAGCACCTTCTCGCCGTCCAGCCGTAGCTTGACGCGCAGCACACCGTGCGTGGCCGGATGCTGCGGCCCCATGTTGATGACCAGTTCGTTGGCGTCGAGAAATGTCGCTTCGGGCATTGCCTACTGTCCGCTCTTGATTCCCAGGTTGGCCTCCACCCAGGCGTCGTCCTGCTTGAGAATGTCGTAGTCCTTGCGCAGCGGATGACCGGTCCACTCGTCGGGCAAAAGAATCCGTCTCAAGTCGGGATGACCCTCATAGGGCACGCCGAACATATCGTAGACTTCGCGCTCCAGCCAGTTCGCCGTCGGCCAAACACTCACGACGGAGGGTACCTTCTCACCGTCGGCGGCCAGCACTTTTAGGCGCAGACGGTCATTCCGCTTGAATGAGTACAGGTGATAGACAAGATCAAAGCGCTTCTCGCGCTTGGGGTAGTCCACCGCCGTGTGGTCCGTGAGCAGGGAGTATTCCCCGCCCTCGTCGCTTTTCAGGAACTCGCAGGCTGCCAGCAAGCTCTCTTTATCAACCGTGACCGAGGGCTGATTGCGGAAAACTAGAGGGTCGGTGATGGCGCCCGGGAAGAGTTTCTGAAGCTCATCGAGCAGCGGGCTCGACCAAGGTTCCGGCTTGACGGCGGGCTTGGCGGCAGGTGGTGCCGCTTTGGCTGCGGGCGCAGGAGGTTTGGGAGATGCAGCAGCCTTGGGCGGCGTCGCGGCTGGGCTCCCTGCCGGGCCAGCCGGCTTGGCAGGGGTTTCACTCGATCCTCCCGTAGGTGGAGCCTTGGGTTCGTCAGCCATTTGCGGTGATGCCTAGTTGGGAACAGCTCGGGTCGTAACTTGAATTTTGGATTCTGGCACACGGCTTCGAGCCTTGTCAATCACGGCGCACGTTCTGGTTTGCGGCGGTGGAACGGTTTCAGTTGCGAACGGCGTCCAACAAGCTGGAGCGTCTGGCGGAGAGGCAGGGATTCGAACCCTGGGTGCAGCCATTCAGCCGCACAACGGTTTAGCAAACCGCCGCCTTCAGCCGCTCGGCCACCTCTCCGTCGAAAGCGGGCTGCGAAGACGAACGGCGCGCCTGCTAAACCCTGCCGTCGCTCCTCAGTGTACTCGAAATCGCGCGATTCCACCAGAGACCGGCTCGTGGCTCGCAGTTCGTTCCTCGGGCTTCCCGGGGACGACGAGCTTATTGACGTATGGCGCGACCGGGCATAAAGTTATTGAGTTGGGGCGAATTCCGGAATGAACGCGTATCGGGCGGTTTCGACGGGTGGAATGATGTTTAGTCAATCTCACATTCACAGGGTGCGTGTGACCCTTGCGCTCGCGGTGCTCCTGGGGGCTCTGACGCTCGGCTGCAATTCGCGAGCCACGGTACCCAAGGCGGCGGGCGCGCCGACCGTTCCAGTTACCGTCGCGCAGGTTGTACAGAAAACGATCCCGGTGGAAGTCCACGCCATCGGGAACGTGGAAGCGTACTCCACGGTTTCCGTCAAGGCTCAGGTCGAGGGCACAATCGAGAAGGCCTACTTCAAGGAAGGGCAGGATGTGAAGCAGGACGACCTGCTCTTCACCATCGACGCGCGGCCGTTCAAGGCGACACTCCAACAGGCGGAGGCCAACCTGGCGCGGGACCAGGCCCAACTCGAGAACGCCGCCGCGCAGGCGGAGCGGTACGCCAAGCTTTACAAAGACGGAATCGTCTCCAAGGACCAGTACGACACTTTCCGCACCAACGCCGATGCGCTGGCGGCGTCGGTTCGCGCCGATCAAGCGGCCATTGAAAAAGCGCGCATCGATTTGGACTACTGCACCATCCGCTCGCCGATGGAAGGCCGCACCGGCAGCCTGCTCTTCCACCCCGGCAACGTCGTCAAATCCAACGACACGATCCTGGTAGTCATCAACCAGATCAGTCCCATCTACGTCAGCTTCAGCGTGCCGGAACAGAGCCTAGCGGAAATCCGGCGGCACATTGCCTCCGGAGGCTTGCCGGTGAGCGCCACCGTCCCCGAGGACACGCAGCGCCCCTCGGAAGGGACGCTGACCTTCGTGGACAACAGCGTGGACACGAGCACCGGGACCATTCGGCTGAAGGGAACCTTCCCGAACCGGGACCGCCGGCTCTGGCCGGGCCAATTCGTGAACGCCGCGTTGCGGCTGTCCACGCAGGCCAACGCCGTGGTCGTCCCGTCCCAGGCGATCCAGACGGGGCAGAACGGGTTCTTCGCTTACGTCGTCAAATCCGACATGAGCGCGGAGCTCCGGCCGATTGTGCCCGGTAACCAGGTGGGCGGCGAAACCGTCGTTGAGAAGGGGCTACGGCCTGGCGATACGGTCGTCACCGACGGCCAGTTGATGCTCTTCCCCGGCGCCAAAGTGGAAGTGAAGAAAGTACCCGCCGGCACCCAGACTACACCGTCATGAATCTCGCCGAACTGTTCATACGCCGTCCGGTCATGACGACGCTCGTCATGCTGGCCATCCTGCTTTTTGGGGTAGTCGCTTACCGCTCCTTGCCGGTCAACGATCTCCCCAACGTGGATTATCCCACCATCCAGGTGATGGCAGCGCTGCCCGGCGCCAGCCCCGAAACCATGGCGGCCGCGGTGGCCACGTCACTCGAGCGGCAGTTTTCCACCATCGCCGGCCTCGATTCCATGACCTCCACGAGCACGCTGGGCGGGACAAATATCACCTTGCAGTTCAACCTGAGCCGCAACATTGACGCGGCGGCGCAGGACGTGCAGACGGCCATCGTTCAGGCCCAGGGTCAACTTCCCCCCGACATGCCCTCTCCACCCACTTACCGGAAGGTGAACCCTGCGGACCAGCCGATCCTCTACATGGCGGTCTATTCGGAAGAGCTGCCGCTTTCCACAGTCAACGAATATGCCGACACCCTGATGGCGCAGCGCATTTCGATGGTCAGCGGCGTGGCCCAAGTGCAGGTTTTTGGCGCCCAGAAGTACGCGGTGCGCGTGCAGCTTGACCCCGAGGCGCTGGCCACGCGCGGGATTGGCGTGGATGAGGTCACCCAGGCCATCCGCAACGGCAACGTGAACCTGCCCACCGGGGTCCTCTACGGAACCCACAAGGCCTTTACCATTCAAGCCACCGGCCAGCTGATGAACGCGGCGGCGTATCGTCCGATGATTGTCGCCTACCGCCAAGGGGCGCCCGTGCGGCTGGAAGCGCTCGGCCGGGTGATCGACAGCGTTCAGAATGACAAAGTCGCCAACTGGTTCAACGGGAAGCGTGGGATGGTGTTGGCCATCCAGCGCCAGCCGGGCACGAACACCGTCGAGGTCGTGGACAACATCCGGGGGCTCATGCCCACGTTCCGCCACGAAATCCCCGCTTCGATTCACCTCGAGACCCTCTACGACCGCTCGCAATCGATCCGCGATTCGGTGAACGACGTCAAATTCACTCTCTACCTCACCCTCTGTCTGGTCGTCCTGGTGATCTTCATCTTTTTGCGGAATGTCTCCGCGACGATCATCCCCAGCCTGGCGCTGCCCATGTCCATCGTGGGCACATTCGCGGTCATGTACTTGCTCAGTTACACCGTCGATAACCTCTCGCTCATGGCCCTGGTGCTCGCCGTCGGCTTTGTCGTGGACGACGCCATCGTCATGCTCGAAAACATCGTGCGTCACATGGAGCTGGGCGAAAGCGTCGTCGAGGCTGCGCTCAACGGGTCAAAGGAAATCAGCTTCACGATTCTTTCCATGACCCTCTCGCTCGCCGCCGTGTTCATTCCCGTGCTTTTCATGGGAGGGATTCTGGGCCGCCTGCTGCACGAGTTCGCGGTGGTGATCACCTCGGCGATTCTGGTCTCCGGCGTCGTCTCGCTGAGTCTTACCCCGATGCTTTGCAGCCGCTTCCTCCGCCCCCCGCGCGAGGAGAAACACGGCTGGCTCTTCAACGCCTTCGAGCGGGGCTTTGGCGGGATGCTCCGGGCCTACGATTGGTCCCTGCGGGGTGTGTTGCGGCACCGCTTCGTGACGCTCCTCGCTTCTCTGGCAATCGTCGGCATCACCGTGCAACTCTTCATCGGCATTCCCAAGGGCTTTCTGCCCAGCGAGGACAGCGGGTCGATCTTCGGTGTAACCATGGCGCAGCAGGGGATCTCCTTCGAGGCGATGAAGAAACACCAGCAGGAATTAACGAATATCGTCCTCCGGGACCCCAACGTCGATGGTGTGACGTCCTTCGCCGGCGCGGGGGGACCAGGAGGCGGTGGGAACTCGGGCTTCTTCTTCCTCCACCTCAAGCCGCGCCCCAGCGCACAGGAAGAGCTCGTCGACAAGACCTTCAGTCTGTTGCACCTCCCTCATAAACGGCCCGACCCGAAAGAGCACCGTTTCATCTCCACCGACGACGCTCTCCAGGAACTGCGTCCCAAGCTCTTCGGCAGACCGGGAATCATGGCCTTCTTGCAGAATCCTCCCCCGATTCAGATTGGCGGCCGGTTTACGAAAAGCCAGTACCAGTACACGTTGGTGGGGCCGGATACCAACACGCTTTACGGTACGGCCACGAAACTGGAAGGGGCGCTCCACGACCTTGCCGACCTGCAGGACGTGAACACCGACATGCAGATTGCCAACCCTCAGGTCAACGTGGTGATCGACCGCGACAAGGCCCACACACTGGGCGTCTCAGCGTTTCAGGTCGAGGACGCACTGGCGACCGCCTACAGCTCGCGCCAGGTCTCCACGATTTACACGCCTAACAACGAATACTGGGTCATCACGGAACTCAAGCCGGAGTATCAGATGTCCCCCAGCGCGCTGGACTTGCTTTACATCCGGTCGAGCGCGGGCCAACTGGTACCGCTCAGCGCGGTGTCGAAGCTGACGCAGAACCTCGGGCCCTTGATCGTGAACCACTCCGGACAACTGCCGTCGGTGACGATTTCCTTCAACCTCAGGCCGGGATCCTCACTCGGCCCGGCGGTCGATGCCGTGGACCGGGTGGCCCGCCAGATCTTGCCCTCCGGCATCAGCGGCAGCTTCCAGGGAACGGCGCACGAATTCCAGTCGTCGCTCGTCGGGCTGGGCGTGCTGCTGATCATCACGATCCTCGTGATCTACATCGTGCTGGGGATCCTCTACGAGAGCTTCATTCACCCGCTGACGATTCTCTCCGGCCTTCCTTCGGCCGCCCTCGGAGGGCTCGTTACCCTGAGCCTGTTTCACTATGATTTAGACCTTTACGGGTTCGTGGGCCTCATCATGCTCATCGGCATCGTCAAGAAAAACGCCATCATGATGATTGATTTCGCGCTGGACGCAGAGCGGAACGCCGACAAGACATCGCAAGAGGCCATCTATCACGGCGCGCTAGTGCGCTTCCGGCCCATCATGATGACGACGTTTGCAGCCTTGATGGGCACCTTACCCATTGCCGTGGGACTCGGTGCGGGGTCCGGCTCACGTCGTCCCCTGGGCCTGGTCGTCGTGGGCGGGCTGGTTTTCTCCCAGTTGATCACGCTCTACATTACTCCCGTCTATTACGTCTACCTCGATTCCTTCCAAAAGGCGCTGCGCCGCCTCTTCGGCAAACCTCAGCGGGCAGCGCTGCCCGAACTCGCTCCGGAAATGAATGGCAACTCTGTCATTGTGGGCGAGGATTTGACGCACAAATCACTGTAGGCAAACCATGGCAGGGGACGGGGCGGACACCGGCAAATCCGCGGGCAGCGGGTCCGGCGCTCAGTAAAAGAGATATTTCCGCCAGCGCTCGTCGGAGCTTCCCATCATCCGCATGAGCTGGCGGCTGGTGTGCAGCGTGAAGGGGCGTGGAAAGCGAAGCAGCTTCACCCCGGCCTCTTCCGGCAGCCGGTCGCCCTTCAGATTGTTGCAAGCGTGGCAGCAGGCAACGAGGTTGTCCCAGTCGGTGTGGCCGCCGCGCGAACGCGGAATCACGTGATCGAGCGTCAGCTCCCCGGCGGGAAAGACTCGCCCGCAAAACTGGCAGGTGTAGCGGTCACGGAGGAGGATGTTTTTCCGTGAAAGCGCGCGCGTCTGGTAAGGGATGCGGCGGAATTCCGTCAGGCGGATGACGGAGGGAATGCGGATGGCCACGCGGGCGGAATGCACGAAGCTGCCGTTTTCTTCCTCCGTGGTCGCCACGCCCTTCAGGACCAACACGATGGCCCGACGCACCGGCGTGACGTTAATCGGCTCGTACGTCGCGTTCAGCACGAGCACCGGAGTGTGCAACTGTCGTGGGTTTTCCTCCGACATGGGATGAATCCTCAGGGGCCCGAAGGCCCCGTCCAGCCCTCCATTATGACCGCCCCGAGCCAATATCGTCAACAATTGCGCCTGCGCTCCCCACGGCGGTGTCCAGGAATTCCGGCGTGGCGCGCGCCAAAGTGAGGGCGCAGACGGTTTGGGCTCCTGCACTTCTGAGTGCCTGAGCGCACGCCGAAAGCGTTGCCCCAGTGGTCATCACGTCATCGACGAGCACAATCTTTTTGTTGTGGATGCGCTCGGGGCGGAGGGCAGCGAAGGCCCCGCGTACGTTTTCATGCCGCGCGCTCACACTGAGCCCCGTCTGGGGCGGCGTAGCACGGATTTTGCCTAACGACCGCGCGTCGACCTGCGGGACCCGCCCGCCGCGTATTTTCTCCAGGCGGGCGGCCAGGCCCTGGGCGAGCAGCTCGGCCTGATTGAATCCCCGCTCGCGCTGACGCGAAACGTGCAGCGGCACGGGCACCAGCACCGCTCGCTTCCCCGCAAGCTCCCCTTCCATTTCATCCCAAACTTGGGCCAGAAGTCCGCCGAGCCGCTTGCCCAGCCGCTCCCGTCGGTGGAACTTGAGCTGGAGGATTGTCGCCCGCAGAGAGCCGGAGTAAAGGCTGAAACTGCGCGTGCGGTCCAACTGGAATTCGCCGGAGCGGCAAGCTGCACAGAGTGCCGGCGAGGCATCCCCCGGCCGCTCGGATGCAAACGGCAAGCCGCAGGAATCGCATGCCGGCCCGCGCCAGGGCTCAAGACTCGCCCAGCACAATCGACAGACGCCGGTAAGAGCCGGCTCCTTGAGTTCCTCGCCACACAGCGAGCAGGGCGCCGGGAAGGCCACGGAGAACAGACTGCCAGTGATATCTCGAAAGAGCTTGGGGTAGGGGGGGTCGAGATCGGAGGCCGAGGAGAAGACGATCCTCGCTTTCCGCTGGGGCGTTCCGGGTTAGAGGAGGCCCTTCTCTTGCTTTTCCTGGCACTCGATGCAGTGGCGCGCCCACGGGACGGCTTCCAGGCGCTTGTGCTGGACTTCCTCCTGGCACCCCACGCATAGGCCGTAAGACCCGTTCTTGAGGCGCTCGAGGGCCTCATTCACCAGTTGCAGGACGCGGCGATTGTCGTCGCTCTGGTGGAAGAGAAACTCCTTGGCGTAAGAGTTGGCGGCCTTGTCGGCGATATCCTGGGTGACTTCTTCGTCGACCTGCCGGCCGTCAGCTTCGGATTTCGACACGAACCGAAGCAACTCTTCCTGTTTAGCGAGCAGGCGCTTCCTGTAAAACTCGGCTTTCTTCTTATCCATGACCTGCTTTATCGGAAAAACTCAGCTTTCACAAACAAACTATTTTAGGAGGAGGGGAACATACTGTCAAGCGCGTCGGGAGGGTCAGCGCACCATTTTGGGGCAGTTCTGACACAGATCAAAACGCGGGGCAAGGCCGCCGGGCGGAGCGTGCCTGCCTACCGGGCGGCTTCTTCCCAGCGCCGGCGCAAGGCGGCGTGTAAGCGATCACGGACTCCGCTGGGAAGTTCGAACAGCTTCCCATCGCAATAGAGCTCGATCGTTTTGCGCGCCGAATCAAAGACAACCTGACAGCGGTGACACTTGCCGAGGTGCTCTTCGAGTTCCCTCTTCAGGCCCGCGTCGATTTCCCCATCCAGGTAATTCGAGAGCTGCTGAAAGCAATCGCTACATTTCACCGGCTTCAACCCCTCTTAAAGACTTTGCTCAGTTCTTCCCTTAACTGCAATCGCGCGCGGAAGAGCCGGGCTTTCACGGCGCCCTCCGAGATACCCACCATGTCCGCCGTCTCCTGCGTCGAAAGCCCTTCCACGTCGCGCAGCAGGAAAACGGTGCGAAAAGCGGGAGAGAGGGTCTGGGCGGCGTTGCGGAGAATCTCTTCGATTTCCGCCTGCGCGTATTGTTCCTCGGGGTTCGGCTTCCAGTCCGCGAACTCCCGGGGCATCACGTCCCCTTCTTCGTCCACGCTGTCTTCGATGGGCACCGATTTGTCGGAGCGGCGCTTGCGCAGCTTCATCAGCCCTTCGTTGACCGCGATGCGCACCAGCCAGGTGTAAAACCGCGAGTCCTCACGAAAATCCGGCAGGTGCACGAAAGCCTTGAGGAAAGCCTCCTGCAGAACGTCTTCGGCGTCCGCGGGATTCCCCGTCAGGTTCAACCCCAGGCGATAAATCTTCTTCTCGTGACGGTTCACCAGCTCGTCAAAGGCCGCGTAACTCCCCGCCTTCGCTTCCGCGACAAGAGCAAAATCGTCTTTGAGTGCGACTTGAGGTGATTCGGCCATCCAGGCTCCCGACGCCGCCCATCGACTTCGGCTGACCGCTCCCGGTCCCCCGCCAGGTCCGGTGATCCGCTCCGCGCCGACCCAGACGAGGGATACTCGGGGTTCGGGAGACTCCTCCCCTTCTCCATTCGATGACGGCGCTCTAATCAAGTTACACGGAACCGCCTCCGCCCGCAATGCGGGAATTGGGGGGCGTATACCCCGCCGGCCTTCTACGCTGGGCGCGCCGGAATCGCGGTTCGTCGCCAGTCCTCCGCTTGCTTGACTCTCCGCGACCCCTTCGCTAGACTCGCCGCGAAACAGCCGTCAGCGGTCAGCCCTCAGCACTCAGGCCGAGGGAGCGACTGGCAACATGCTGAAAGCTGAAGGCTGACTGCTGAGAGCTATTCGCGGGAGCGTGCGTGGCTTTTGGATGGGTCGACTTCGGCGTCGTCGTCACCTACCTGGTCGCCATCACCCTCTTCGGAGCCCGGTTCGGCAAGAGCCAGCGGACCATTCACGACTACTTCCTGGGCGGGCATCGCCTCCCCTGGTGGGCGATTGCTTTCTCCATCGTCTCCGCCGAGACCAGCATCCTGACCATCATCAGTACGCCCGGAATCGCCTACGTTTCGAACCTCAACTTCCTGCAACTTGTGTTCGGATACCTTGTGGCGCGTGTGGTGGTGGCGCTGATCCTGATTCCCCGCTACTTCGCCGGCGAGCTTTACACCGCGTATCAACTCATCGAGCAGCGCTTCGGCCGGCCCATGAGAATCCTGACGGCTGGACTTTTTCTCGTCACCCGGGCGCTGGCCGAAGGGGTCCGCGTTTTCGCGATCTCCATCGTCATTGGCGTGATCCTCAAGACGGGCGTGCTCACTTCCGTGATTATCATCACCGCCCTCACGCTCTTCTACACTTACCGCGGCGGCTTGACCGCCGTGATCTGGACGGACGTCATTCAGCTCGTGATCTACATTTCGGGTACCGTGCTGGCGCTCGTCATCGCGCTCCACGCCATCCCGGGCGGCTGGGGCGAAGTCGCGCACCTGGCGGCCGCGAGCGGCGACAAGCTGGCCGTCTTCCGTTTCGACTTCAATTGGCACCAGCCCTACCTGTTCTGGTCGGGGTTGATTGGCGGCGCGTTTCTCTCCACGGCCAGCCACGGCACCGACCAACTCATCGTGCAGCGCCTGCTCGCGGCGCGCAGTATGCGCCAGAGTCAGGCGGCGATCATCGCCAGCGGGTTCATTGTTCTGTTTCAATTCAGTCTGTTTCTCCTGGCGGGAGTTGTGCTCTTCGCCTTCTACCGCCACTTCCCTCCCGCCCAGACTTTTGCACGCGCCGATCAGATATTTCCGAGTTTCGTGGTGAGCTATCTGCCGACTGGCCTGGCGGGACTGGTCGTCGCGGCGATTCTGGCCGCGGCGATGGCGAACCTGAGCGCAGCTTTCAACTCCCTGGCCTCCAGCTCGGTCGTGGACTTCTACAAGCCGTTCCTCCGGCCGGCGGCCGATGAAAAGCACTATTTGCGGGTGTCCCGGCTTATGACTTTGGCCTGGGGCGCCGTCTTGATTCTCATTGCCCTGCTCGCCCAGCGAATCGAGCGCAGCGTGCTCGAACTCGCGCTCACCATCGCCTCGGTTCCGTACGGAAGCATGCTGGGAATCTTCCTGCTGGGCGTCCTCACCAAGCGTACCTCGGGGATCGCCGCGGCGGTTGGAGCGGGCGCGGGGCTGGCGGTGCTGTTCGGCGTTATAGGACTTACCTCAGTGGCCTGGACGTGGTATGTAGCGATCGGCGCTTGCGTGACCTTCGCAGTCGGGTGGGCCGCCAGCTCGATGGGGCTGGGGATGGACGCAGTTCAGCCCCGCGCGACCGGAAGGGCGAACCCGTAATTCCACATGAGCAAGCAACCGGAACTCGTCAAAGGACTCGGGCTCTACGGCGCCACCTCGGTCGTGGCCGGGACCATGATCGGTACCGCGATCTTCGTGGTCCCCGGCATCATGGTGCAGGACGTCGGGTCGCCCTGGAGGGTCATGCTGGTGTGGGTCTTCGCCGGCGTGCTCAGCCTGTTTGGCGCGTTCGGGTACGCCGAACTCGGGGCGGCGCTTCCCGAAGCCGGCGGCGAATACGTTTATCTCCACCGCGCCTACGGCCCGTTGTGGGGATTTCTCTTCGGGTGGACGCAATTCTTCGTGGCCAAGACCGCCTCCATCGCCGCCATCGCCACCGGATTCATGATTTATCTCGGTTTCTTCTTCCCACATCTCAGCAAGGTGTTTTGCGAGGCCAGTCCGGCAGGGCTCACGCTTCGCCTGACTGGACTCCAGCTCGGCGCGGCCGGATTGATTCTCCTGCTTTCCGCGATAAACGTTTTAGGCGTGCGGCGCAGCGGAGCCGTGCAAACGATCTTCACGGCCTCCAAGCTCGGCGTGCTCGCCCTGCTCGTGGTTCTGGGCTTGGGGCTCGGACACGGCTCGTTCGCCCATTTCCAGACGGTCGTCCATTCGCGGGCCGAGACGGGATTCGTTTCGGCGTTTGGCCTTGCCATGGTTAGCGCACTGTGGGCTTACGACGGGTGGAACAACCTGAGCATGGTGGCGGGCGAAGTGGCGGACCCGCAGCGCAACATGCCGCGCGCGCTCATTTTCGGCTCGATGTTGGTCATTGTCGTCTACGCCCTCACCAACTTTGCATATTTCTACGTCCTCTCCCCTGCGGAAGTGGCCGGGACGGGCACCGTGGCGTCGGATGCGGCGCAGCGCATTCTGGGAACGGCGGGCGGAGCTTTTGTCGCGGTTGGCGTGATGGTCTCCAGTTTCGCCACCCTGAACGGCTCGATCCTCTCGGGCTCGCGGATCCCTTTTGCCCAGGCGCGCGACGGGCTGTTCCCACCGGCACTGGCGGCCGTTCATTCCCGCTTTCACACTCCCGCCGTGGCCATTGCCGCGCAGGCAGTTGTTGCCGGCCTGTTCGCTCTGAGCGGGCAATACGAGGCCCTCTTCACCAAGGTGATCTTTTCAGAATGGCTTTTCTACGCGCTGGTCACCGCGGGCATCTTTGTTCTGCGCCGCCGGCGTCCTGACCTCGCGCGGCCTTACCGGACGTGGGGATATCCCCTGGTGCCGGGGATTTTTGTTATTCTGGCGGGGCTGCTGCTCGCGAACACCTTTTACGAGCGGCGCTCCGATTCGCTCTGGGGAATCGTCCTGATGGCGACCGGGATCCCGGCTTACTACCTTTGGAACCTGTGGCAACGAAGAAAGAGCTCGCAACCGCGTTCGTAAGGGCAAACGCCTGCGTGGCAGTTACCCTCGCATTGGCCGGCTTTCTCGCCGCCGGCCAAGCCAATCGTCCCCGCACCGCGCCGAAATCCAACCCCGCCTTGATGGTGGCTCGCAAGCGTGTCCTCGGCGCGCGCCCGCTCGCCATGTATTACTACTCCGCGGACCCGCGCGGCATCGAGTCCCTCAAAGCCCGGGCGGCTGAGATGAGTGTGCTCGGGCCGCAGTCCTTCAAGGTCGAATCTGATGGCGTCGTGCGCGGCGAGGTCCCCGCCGAAGTGCTGGAGATCGCGCGCGCCGCGAACCTGCCCGTCATGCCTCTCGTAGTAAATCCGGGCTTTGACCGCCCGACGGCCTCCGCGATGCTGCGCAATCCGAAGAGCCAGGAGCGGGCGGCGGCCTTCCTGGCCTACCTCGCCAAGCGTGACAACTTTGTGGGATGGCAACTCGACCTCGAGTACATCGATCCCGCCGACAAGGCGCTTTACACCCGGTTCGTGCGCCGGGTGGCCGCCAAGCTGCATGCGGACGGGCGGCTGCTGAGCATTGCGATCGTTCCACGTTTCTCCGACCGCTATCCCGACACGCGCGCGGCGGAATTCCGCACCGGCGAGTGGGGTGCGCCCTTCGATTTCCGGGCGATCGGCCAGATCGTGGACTTCATGGTGCTAATGACGTACGACCATCACGGCAACGCGACGCGCCCCGGGCCGGTCGCCGGCCATGCGTGGATCAAGCAAGCTCTCGACTACGGCGTCCGCCGTGCGCCGCGCTCGAAGCTCGTAATGGGAATCCCGTTCTACGGCCGCGAGTGGGTGGAGACCGCAAGTGGGACGCTCTCCCGCCCCCTCGCCTTCAGCGACCTGCGCCCGCTTCTTGCCAGACCCGGCGTGGAGGTGCAATGGGACGTGCGGTGGCGCGCGCCGTGGTTCCAATACCGGGACGGTCCGGAGCTGCACACCGTCTGGTTCGACGATCGTCGCAGCTTCAGGGAGAAACTGGACTTGGTGCGGCAGTACCGCCTGCGGGGCTTTGCCGCCTGGCGGCTGGGAAGTGAAGACCCCGAGTTCTGGTCCCTCGCCGCGGAAATGTCCAGGAAGCCTGCCGTCGCGGCCGGCCGAAAGCCTGCCCAAACCCCCCGCCGGAGAACCGCGGCCGGGGCTTCTTCCCGTTCACGGTAAAGGCCGCCGCCCTCGCGACGATGTGCCGCTTCACTTTCGATGGGCAAGCATACTAGTCTATATTATGAGGGGGTGGGAGAACGGCGGCGCGTCGGGCGCGCCAGGGGGAACAAACGGCGGGCGAGGGGGGCGGCGCAGCGCGCCGCGCGAACGCCCCTTACTGGCGCCGCGCTTCCACAGCCCGGAAGAACGTGGTCACTTCTTCTGCAAGGCGGGGCTCAGGTATTGGGTCAGGAAGGATTCGTAGGCCTTCCGAACCTCGTCGGTGATAGGGGCAGTCGCAAGCGGCCGGTCGTTCCCGGCACGCAAATACATATCCGCGGGCTTTCCAAAGGGTCCGGGCTCCGTCTTCACGAATTTCTCCAGGTCGGACAAGCCGAAATCGTAAAACTCCTTGGCCGTATATATTTTCATCTGCTCGGGCTGAATCTTGCTGATACTGCGCACGTAGATGTTCAGTTTCCCGAAAACATGGGCCTTGTCGTATTCGACTCGCAGGATGTGCTGAAGGTCTTCGTCGGTGTTATCGGGATTCTTGTAGACGTCGGCGATCAGGTAGAAATCCGCCAGTTTGCCGCCGCGCGTGTCATCGAGGAGTTGATAGAGGCGGAGCGTCGGATCATTGGGGTCAATGGGGGGCGTCTTGTCTTTTGCCCGGAGACTTGGCGACAACGCCCCACCTGCAACGGCCAAGAACAGGGGCGCGAGGAAAAGCCGGGCCGCCGGAAAGCGTTGTTTCATATTCCCTCCCCCCGCGAAGTCCTTACGTCCCACCGTGCGAGGATTTCGGTGTCGATTCTCTTCCGCAAATGTGACTGGGGCAATGCTACTCCTTCCGAGGTGTCGAGACAAGAAGCGCCCGGGCCGCCGGCCGTTTCGTGCTGCCGATTCGTCCCGGGACTCGGCTTGAGCCGCGACGCCCTGCCCGGACCAGCATGAGGACGCCGGCCATCGCTTTCTTCTAAGGGTACAACAAGTACTTGGCGCGGATTCTTCGAAACTGCTCGAGACCCTCGAACTCGTGCAGAACGATGGTCCGCGGGTCATGACCCTTTTTGATTCCCTCCACGGTCCGGCGCGAGCCGATCAAGGGAAGCGTCTTATCGATCTCGAAGTCATTGGGGAACAGCTTCTGGAGCGCCGAGGCGATTTCGAGCCCCAGAGCCGGTGCGTCGAGCGCCAGGATAGGGCGCTGCGGCGGCTATGAGCTGGGAATGCCGCGGAGCAATATTCCTGTCGCCCTCGCCGTGAATCAACAGCACAGGAACTATAGAGTGCGCCACCGCTTCCAGAGGGCATTGCGAAGGTTCGGCGAGGGATTGACCCACGCGAGGCCGGTTTCGTCAAACCAGTCGGCGCGTTCCCAGCCCCGCATCTTGATGACCCGCAGCTTCACGCCGATAGGGTTTTCGGCGTTGAACATTTCCGCCAGCTCGCCCACCGTCATCCCGTGGCGGATCGGCATGGGAAAGTACCCGACAAACGAGGTCAGACTCTTTTCGAGGATCGGCCCTTCGATGGAAAGGCCATTGATGGGGTTGGGCCGGTCGAGGACGAAAACCGTGAGATGTTTCTTGGCGGCGGCCTCCATGGCATAGGCGAGCGTCGTGATGTAAGTGTAAAACCGCACGCCGACATCCTGGATATCGAAGACCAGCGCATCCAGCCCGCGCAGCATCTTTTCCGTGGGGCGGGTTGTTGCCCCGTAGAGGCTGTAGACGCGCAGCCTCGTTTTTGGATCGTGACCCGAAATGACGGGCGCCCCTTCGGCCGCGGTGCCGGTAAAACCGTGCTCGGGGCCGAAGATCGCCTTCAGCTTCACGCCTCGAGCGTCATGGAGCACGTCGATGGTCCGGCGCCCCTCGCGGTCGCGACCCGTGTGGTTGGTGATCAGACCGACGCGCAGGCCAGCGAGCGGCGCGAAGTCTTCCGCCTCGAGGACATCGATCCCGGTTTCAACCCGGCCGTTCCGCACTCCACGCGTCCGGTAGCTGTTGGCGATTTCAGCGTAGCCGGTGATCGGACAATGACTGGCAAGAATTCCCTCCGCCTGGCTCGCGCCCAGTGCCGTCGCGACGATGCTCGCCACGCGCGTCCGGAGCCCAACCACGTCGCCCTTGCCGTCCGGGTGGACGCGGTTCGAAAGAAGAATGATGTAGGTTTTCGAGACCGGATCAATCCAGATCGACGTTCCCGTAAAGCCCGTGTGGCCGTAGGACCCGATGGGGAAAAACTCGCCACGGTTCGAGGAGAACGGCGAGTCGATATCCCAGCCCAGGCCCCGCAACGCGAACTGGTTCCAGGGATTCTGCGGGGTCGTCATCTTCTCAATGGCCAGCGGGCTGAGGATGCGAACGCCGTAAAAAGTGCCGCCGTCCAGGAGCATTTGGGCGAAAATCGCCAGGTCGTCGGCCGTGGAAAACAGCCCCGCGTGACCTGCCACGCCGCCCATGTTGTAAGCTGTGGGGTCGTGCACTTCACCCCAAAGCATCTTGCCGGTGGTGCCATCTTGATACTGCGTCGGGGCGATTCGGCCGTGGAGGGCCGCGGGCGGATTGAAGCCCGTATCCTTCATCCCCAACGGCTTGAAGATATGCTCGGCGCAATAGAGGTCGAGAGGCTGACCGGAAACTCGCCGCACGACTTCGCCCAGAGTCTCGAAATTGATGTCGCTGTAGACGAACCGGGTGCCGGGAGGATCGACCGGCGTCTCCGCAATAATCATATTCATGGCCGTGTCATATCCCGACCAATCCGGCTTCAAGTCCAGGTCGGGGGGGAGTCCGGAATAATGCGTCAGCAGCTCGCGCACGCTGATCTCCTCCTTGCTGTGGGCTTGGAATTCCGGCCAGTAGGTGCTCACCGGATCCTGCAACCGGATTTTCCCCTCCTCGACGAGCTGCATCACAGCGGTGGTGGTGGCAATCACCTTGGTCAGGGAGGCCATATCGAAAATCGCGTCCTCGGTCATCGGTGACTCTTCGGGGACGAGCGAGCGACGCCCAAACGCTCGCCGGTACACGACCTTCCCCTCGTGGCCCACCAGGACCACGGCGCCCGGGCACTCGCCCTTCTGAATTGCCTCCTGAACGGCGGCCTCAATGTTGGCGAGCTGGGCCGTGTTCATGTCGTCGGCAGTCCCAGCGCCTGGCACGGCCAACCCAACTGTCATGGAAGTGAGAATCGAGAAAAGCAGCACCCTGAGACGAGTCATCGCTTCGCGCCTTATCCGATTTGCTGGCTGCCCTGCGTCGTCGAGTTTCTGACTTTTGTCTTTCGACAAATCCCGCACCTGCTATATACTCCCGCCGCTCTTCTGTCAATGCGAGCTTTCGAGTCGGCAAGCAGAACTCTAGGACGGTTATGAAAATCACATTCTTGGACTGGATGGTCGTCGCCGCCTATTTTCTGGTCAACCTCCTCATCGGTCTCTACTACCGGCGGAAGGCCAGCAAGAGCACCGGCGACTTCTTTATTTCAGGGCGCGAGGTCACCTGGTGGCTGGCCGGGACGTCCATGGTGGCCGCGACGTTTGCCGCCGACACACCGCTGGCGGTCACCGGCTTCGTGGCCCGGCAGGGCATCGCCGGCAATTGGGTTTGGTGGAACTTCCTGATGAGCGGCATGATGACCGTATTCTTCTTCGCGCGCTTCTGGCGGCGCGCCGAAGTCGTTACGGACGCCGAATTCGTCGAACTCCGCTACGCCGGCAAGCCTGCGGCGTTCTTGCGCGGCTTCCGTTCGATCTATTTCGGCATCCTCATGAACTGTCTCGTCGTCGGCTGGGTCAACCTGGCCATGGAAAAGATTCTCATGACCGCCCTCGGCATCTCCAAGACGCATGCTCTGCTGGTATGCCTTGCCGTGATGGCGATCACGGGTTTCTATACGACCATCTCCGGGCTCTGGGGCGTGCTCTGGACCGACGTCATCCAGTTCGTGCTCAAGATGACGATGGTCATTGTCCTGGCGTATTACGGCGTGCGCGCCGTGGGCGGCATGGAGGCGTTGAAGGTCAAACTGGCGGCGATCGATGTGGCACGCGGCGCCGCCCAAGGTGGCTCCGGATCGATCCTCTCCTTTGTCCCCGACCTCAGTTCACCCTGGATGCCGCTGCTGACGTTTTGCGTTTATATCGGGGTGAGCTGGTGGGCCAACTGGTATCCCGGCGCCGAACCGGGGGGCGGCGGTTACGTGGCGCAGCGCATCTTCTGCGCGAAGGACGAGAAGCACTCCCTCTGGGCGACGCTCTGGTTCAACATCGCGCACTATGCTCTGCGCCCCTGGCCGTGGATCCTCACCGCACTGGCCTCGGTGGTCCTCTATCCGAACCTCGCGGATCCTGAGATCGGCTACATCAAGGTCTGGGTTGACTATCTGCCCGGAGCTTTCCGCGGGCTCATGCTGGCCGCGTTCGCGGCGGCCTACATGTCAACGATCGCTACACAACTAAACTGGGGCTCCTCCTACATCATCAACGACTTTTACCGCCGCTTCATGGTCCGCGGGCGGGACGAAAGGCATTACGTCTTCGCTTCGAAATTGGGCACTGCTTTCCTCGCCCTCCTCGGCGCGGGCGTATCGCTGGTGATGGGATCCGTGGGCGGGGCCTGGCAACTCCTTTTAGGGATTGGCGCGGGGACCGGTGCGGTCTATCTTCTGCGCTGGTACTGGTGGAGGATTAATGCCTGGTCCGAGGTCTCCGCAATGACCACCGCGGGGGTTGTGACCATCATCCTGCGCACCATGGTTCACCTTTCGGGCTCGGATTCGATTGTCTTCGCCAAATCGATTTTGATCACGGTGGCGATAACTTCGGTCGTCTGGATCGCAGCGACGTTCCTGACGCGCGCCGAACCCGAGTCCAAGCTCCTGGAATTCTATCGCCGCGTGCGGCCGGGAATCACGGGCTGGAAGCACATTGCCGCCCAGGCGCCGGAAATCCCGCCCACTCACGACGGTTGGTATAATCTGATGGACTGGTTGCTCGGCTGCCTGATGGTTTTCATGGCGTTGTTTGGCATCGGGAAGATCGTGCTCGGCTCCCTCGGAGTCGGCCTGCTATTCTTGCTCATCTCTGCAATCTCCGGCTACGCGATCTATTGGGATTTCTCGCGCCGCGGCTGGGAAAGCCTGTCAGGCACGGAGCGTGGCGCCCAGCCGGCGAAGTGAAGTACCATCCTGCCGAGTGGCCATGCTCTACGCTCGGGCCGCCTCTCCCGTGCTGCTTCGAGGCTTACCCATGAAGCGCCGCGCTTTGAAACTCATCACGGAAAGAGAAAACCCGGCTTCCGTCGCCCTTGACGCCAAGCCCACTCGCGAAATCCTGCGCATCATCAACCGCGAGGACCATAAGGTCCCCGCCGCCGTCGCCAGAGTCATTCCGCAGATCGCGCAAGCCGTCGAGTTGATCGCCAAAGCTCTCACGCAGGGAGGACGACTGATCTATCTGGGAGCAGGGACGAGCGGCCGCCTCGGCGTCCTCGACGCCGCAGAGTGCATCCCCACTTTTGGAACCGATCGCGTCATCAGCGTGATGGCCGGGGCACCCCGGGCCTTGTACCGGCCCACGGAGGTCACGGAGGACGATCCGCGGCAGGCGGTGCGTGACTTGCAGTGCCTCCGGCTGGATTCGCGCGATGTCCTGGTGGGGATTTCAGCCAGCGGCCGCACACCTTATACTTGGGGAGGGATGCGCTTCGCGAAGCAACTCGGAGCCACGACGATTGCTGTGACTTCGAACCCGGGAACGCCGCTGACCTGGCATACGCGGGGAAGTTCTTGGGCTTGAGCGAGCCCTGGAGTGCCTTGTCGGTGCACGGTAGGAACGCGAAGCGGGTATCGGTGAGACAATTCCTGCAATGCTGAATACGCCCGGTCTTCGCTGCAAGTCCGATCAGCCCCTGGCCCAGGATCTCCTTGATGTGCCCGATGGGGCAGCCGTTGAAGAGGAGCGTCGTTGCCACCGTATGCCGCAGCATGTGCGCGGTCACTCGCTTCGGAAAACGGATCTCCCTGCGGAAGCGAATAAACCAGACCTGCGCCGTCTCCCGTCTGAGTCGATGGCCGTGCGTACCCACCACAAAGAGCGCCTCGCCAGAGTCCTTGCGCCGGGTCACGTATTCTTTGACCCAGTTGAGCGAGCGGGGACTGAAAAACACCACGCGCTCCTTGTTGCCCTTGCCGATGAT
>JAIQGB010000056.1 GCA_020072905.1 Terriglobia bacterium
CGGCGTCGGCGGGGTGCAGCGCGGCAAGAGCGGTTACGATCCGATGTTTCAGAGTGTGACGATGGGCGCTGACACCATCGCCGCCGCGTTTCGCGCGGCGGGTCGATTCGACAGTTCTGAGGATCCATGACAGACCCGGCGTTTCAACCGGAGGCACGCACCGGCGAATACTCCACACTCGCGCCAGAGAAGTCCGCGCGCGACTGGGGAGCCGCTTTGCTTCTTTTCGCGTTTTCGGTTCTTTTCCTCTGGCCCTTCCGTGATTTCACGATCCTGTTTCCCGACGAGGGGATCACTCTCCAGGGCGCGCAACGCATCCTGGACGGACAAGTTCTCTATCGTGACTTTTTCACGTTTTACACCCCCGGCTCCTATTACTGGACGGCGTTGCGCTTCAAACTCCTGGGAACGTCATTCTTTGCAGGCCGGGTCGTTCTGCTTGTTTACGGTGGTGTGATCTCCGTCGCACTCTACATGCTGGCTCGCCGAGTCTGTTCGCGCTGGGTCGCGGCACTGACCGCTTATCTCTTTCTCGTCATCGGCCTCCCGTACCGCTTCCTGGTTCTGCACAATTGGGACAGCACCGTTCTTGCCGTCCTGGCATTGTATGCCGTCGTGCGGTGGGCCGAGTCATCTCGCCACGCCTGGGCGTTCGCCACCGGGACGCTGGTGACGATGACGTGCCTCTTTGAACAGTCGAAGGGCGCGGGCCTGATCATAGGGCTCGGGCTGGCTTTCTTGCTTATGGCGCAATTCGGGGGACGCAGGGGTCTGTTCACGCGGCCGAGCCTCACGGTATTACTTGCGGGTCTGGCCTGGCCGGCTGTTCTCACCTTCGGGTATTTTGCTTCCCAGCACGGTCTCTATCAGATGATTGGGGACTGGCTCTGGCCCCTCGAGCATTACTCGCTCGCCAACCGCATTCGCTACGGATACATCCCGATCTCCTTTGAAGGATCGGCGACGCTCTACGCTAGCGGCTCCGTGCTCCGGACATTGTTCTACATGTCCATGACCAGCCCATTCTTTATTGTCCCTTTTCTCCCCTTTATGGCCTTGGCGATACTGATCCTTGGGGTTTACCGGATGAAGCAACAGCACGAGTCGAACGCCAAGGATTCCTTTTGCGTGCTGGTCAGCGCCTGCGGCCTTGGCCTGGTGTTGAGCGTCGTGGCCACGGGCAGGCCGGACGTGGACCATCTGATTTATGCTTCGCCCCCGCTCATCCTGCTACTCGGGATAGTTATGGGTAGCCGAGTGGTGAAATTCCGGCTCTTAACGGAGGTGCAGCCACTCCTCCTTGCCTACTTGATGGTGACCTTCACGGCCTTTGGGATGCTGTTCCTGGTTTCGGGCCCACGCAGCGCCAAGCAATCTCTGGAGACACGGCGCGGTCACATCAAGCTCCCCTGCTGCGATACGGTGATCCCGTACCTGCAACGTCATGTCCGCGCGGGGGAGGAGATTTTCGTTTACCCCTACCAACCGCTCTATTATTTTCTGACCGCGACCTCGAGTCCGACCAGTTTTGATTATCTCCAGCTCGGCCTGCACTCGGAAAATCAGATTGAAGAAGCGCTCTCGCAATTGGCCGCGCATTTGCCGCGAGCAGTGTTGTGGGCCCCGCATTTTAATACGCAGATCATTACTGGGGCGTGGCCAGCCACGCCCCAACAGGTTTTGTCGAAGGATGCTATCCGAGATTTCCTCCTGACTCATTACCGGTCTTGTGAGACCTTGAGCTCAGAGCCGGTTTCTTTCGTTTTTCTGGTCAGGAAGGATTTGGCTTGCCCGAATTAGGCGCCTAAATAGGAAGCAACTGGGACAAATCCTTTCGTTGTGCGTGGATTGATGGCGAGTGTTCAAATTGCCCTGACGGAAGCTGCCTCTCCATCTCCGGAGGCTTTCTTGCCGGACACGACTTTCGGAAGGATTTGCGCGGGTTTGGCAGCACCTTGAAGAGGTTCCCACATTCATCTATGGCGACGAGGTTACTGCGCTTCGGAGTTGCGAAGAAGGAATATTGGCCCGGCCTCCTGCTGTTGTTGCTAGTGGGTCTTTTCGCAGTCCGGCACCTTGCGACTTGGCCAGTCCTGCTTCGGTACCCAGGCGAGGAAGACCACGTGGAGGGAATACCCTTGGCAGAAATGGTTCGTCTCCGCCGCGGCTTTCAAGTGTACGCCCCCGCTTCGGCCGAGAGCTTCCAGGCTGCCAACTACGGTCCCTTGTATTTCCTGCTCGGGACCCGACTGGTTGATCCGCAAAAGCCGGCTTACTTCCCTTTGCGACTGCTCTCCATGCTGGCGACTCTGGGTTGCGCCGCAGGCTGCGGGCTCCTGGCCTTTTGGCTGAGCCGGCGTCCGCTGGCGGCATGTCTGGGTCCGCTGTTGTTCCTTTCCTACCCCTTCGTGACCCGCCACGGGTTATCGGCGCGGTCCGACCTCGGCGCGCTCTTTCTCTGGTTCAGCGGATTCCTGATTGCGTACCGCCTTCGAGAGAGCCGGAAGCTATTATGGGCGGTCCCGCTCATGGTGGCGGGGTTCTTCTACAAGCAGCAGTTCGTGGCGGCGCCGCTGGCGGTGCTGTTATTTCTTGTGCTCGAGAAGCGTTACCGTCTTGCCGCCCAATTCGCGGGTCTTTTAGCTCTCGGGGGAATAGTGCTCCTTGGGTTCTTTCAATTCGTAGTATTCCGCGGCCAGGCGTTCGTCCATCACCTCCTCCTCTACAATGTCTGGCCATTCGCTTGGGAACGCGCCTTGGCGAGTTTGTGGTTCTTCGGACTTCTCCTCGTTTTTCCTCTCTGGCTTGGAATCGAATACCTTCGGAGGCATCGCCAGCCGCTCCTTGCGTGCTACGTAGGTTTCGCCATCGTCATCAACATGGTGCTGTTTTGGCGAATCGGCAGTGACACTAACTATTTCCTCGAATCCTTCACAGTGCTTTGTTCCCTGGCGGCAGCTTTGTTCGCAGAGTACCTAAAAGACCCGATCCGGGGTGCGAAATGGCTTGGCCTTCTGGGGTGCTCGCTCCTGCTGAGCCTCGGGACAACCGAGCCTGTCCCGCGACCGGAGGATTTTAGTAGGGATCGTGCCATTCAGGATTTCCTGTGCTCGAAGTTCGCGCCGGGCTCGACCGCGCTGGGCTTTTATGCTGGGGACCTGGTGAGAGCGGGACTGGAAAACCCCATCACGGATCTCTACGCTTACTACGAGAACCTTCGCATGAACAGGATTCCGGCCGAAGGTCTGAGGACACAGCTTCGCCGACAACACTTCGCTGTCATCACGACGTATGTCGACCTGCGGAGCCCCACGAAGGAGTCGCGGCCCGATTTTGCTGTGATTGAATCGGTCCGGGACGAAATCCTCGATCACTACGAGCTGGGTGCAACCCTGGAATTACCGAGGCCGGAAAGGATTCGGCCTTACTACCGTTTCTATGCCTGGGTGCCGCGACAAAGTGGTGCCCTAAATCCCGGCCAATCCCCTGGCTCGACTTCGAACTTGAAAGGAGGTCCATGAGCCGCCCTGAGGCCTATCAGGAGGCTGCCGAGCATGGCGAACTTCCAGGAGCGTCACTCAAGCAAGGCGACCTGGAATGCCCGGAGCGGTCTGCCCTCGATGTGGGGATTGCCTTGGCTTTGTGTGCTGTCTCAATTCTCTTTCTGTGGCCTTTCGCAAACTACACGGGGCTTTACTCGGACGAGGGAATCATCCTACAGGGAGCCGAGCGTATCCTGCGCGGCGAAGTCCCCTATCGCGACTTCTTCACATTCTACACTCCCCTCTCCTATTATTGGACCGCGCTGAGGTTGAGGGTCTTCGGCAACTCCTTCTTCGTTGCCCGAGCCATCCTGCTTGTCTACGGCGGGGCGTTTTCGATGGTGATTTACCTTGTGGCCCGGCGCGTCTGCTCGCGAAATGTGTCCATCCTGACCGCCTATTTGTTCCTGGCCACGGGACTGCCGCAATGCTTCACTGTTCTCCACAATTGGGACGGCGCGTTCTGGGCCGCCCTCGCTTTTTACGCCGCCGTTCGGTGGCTGCAATCGGGGAATTCCTTCACGGCTCTGGCCACCGGAACGCTTGCCTCGTTGACGGTGCTCACCAATCAGTCGATAGGCGCAGGGTTCCTCTTAGGTCTCGGAGTGGCGGGCTTGATTCTTATCTGGTGCCAGCCGGACTTGCCTGCACTCCGGCGTGCCCATTTCGCCGGGCTGCTGGCCGGCCTGATTTGGCCTTGGGTGGTCGTCGCCGTCTATTTTACTTCGCAAAGCGCCCTCACTGCCATGCTCGCGGACCTGCTCTGGCCCCTCCACCACTACTCGAGCATCAATCGGATACCCTACGGATACAGCTCGATGGCTTACTACGCTTGGGAGACCCTTTGTGGAAGTGGCCCCTGGGTCCGTCGGTTGCTCTATGTGTTTGTAACCAGCCCTCTGTTCCTTATCCCGGCTTTTCCGTTCGTGGCTCTGGTGCTTCTGGGCTATTGCGTCGTGCGGAAAAGATCGAGATTTGCGGCAGGGGAACGAGGAGCATACTTTGTGACGGTCTGCGCTTGCGGATTGGGCGGCGTCCTTTCAGCTGTTGCCGCGGGAAGACCCGATATCAACCACCTATTTTACGTCTCCCTACCGCTTTACGTCACAGTGGGATGGATTCTGGGTGCCAAGCCGCTCGATTCGGCTCTGTTGGCCAAGACACGCCCTCTGCTTGGGGCTTTCCTTCTGGTGAGTTTTACGGCCATGGGAATGGTCTATTTGGTCTCCGGGCCGCTGGGTGCCCGGCAACGGCTCGAGACCCGGCGCGGGACCGTCCACCTCCATTGCTGCGACGCTGTTCTCCCATATTTGACGGCGCATGTGCCCCGCGGGGAAAAGATCTTGGTTTACCCCTACCAGCCGCTCTATTATTTCCTGACGGATACTTCCAGCCCCACACCGTTCGATTACCTCCAGCTGGGGATGCACACGGACGAGCAGATGAAGGAAGCCATCGCGGCGGTGGAGTCGGGGCAGACGCGGTACGTCGTCTATGCTCTCGCCTTCAACAGTTTAATCGTCCCGTACGTGTGGCCTTCCACATCCGAGCGCGCGCTGGCCAAGGATCCTGTGCGAGACTACATTCTGACGCGTTACCGGCCATGTACGGTCCTGAGATCGCTCGCCCTGTCGAATGTTTTCCTGGTTCGGAAGGGATCCGCTTGCCCGGGAGAAGCTGCTTCCGGGGGAGGCTAGACACCTAGCAATGCAAGTTCTTGCGGCTGAAAGGGTTTCATCAGGGGTAAACGAATCAGCAGATTGGTACACACGCGGACGACGGGGGGTGTGACCATCTGTAGACAGCCTCCAACAGCATCGTCTTCGGGACTTCCCTGTAACTCATTTGTGGAGCAAGGAGTTGAAAAAGCTCTTGAGTTCACTCCGGCTTTGGTCCATAGTCTGCATTACCACTGTCCGAAGTCTCGGGAATATCCAAGACTGGCGGCACTGGAAACGGGTCGCAGCAGAATCTACGGACTTTGGGAGGATAGTATGACAAAGTGGTTTAAGGACGTTCTAGTTGAGCTACATCGCGAGGAATCCGGTCAGGACCTGATCGAATACGCGCTGATTGCTGCCTTAATCGCCCTCGCGGCGACGGTCGGCATGGGATTTGTGGCCACGGCGATCAACGACGCGTTCTCGGCGATCGGCGCGAAACTCTCGGCTTACACGAGCTAAGCGTTTCTCAGCGTAAGGACACGAGCAAGGAGCGCGCGGGCGCTCCTCGGATCCCAAGAGCAGTAGCAGGGCGGCCGCCCGGCCGGCACGGCGCCAATGGATAATTACCTTGCAATCGGGGCGTTGGTGTCAGCAGGCTTGGCGGTCGCATGGGATCTCCGCCAGGGTCGGATTCCGAACCGGCTGACTTATGGATCGATTGCCTTCGGTCTCCTGGCGCGAGTGATCCTGGGCGGTGGGCGTGGTGCTTTGGATGGCTTGGCGGCGGGGCTCGTGGGCGGTGGCATATTCTTGCTCTTCTTCCTCGTTCGAGGAATGGGCGCCGGCGATGTTAAACTGATGACTGCCATCGGCATGTGGGCGGGACTCCGGCATCTCGTCGTGGTCATGATGGTGACGGCGATCGCAGGCGGCATCCTGGCACTCGGCTACGTGGTCGCACGCAGGCGTGGGCTGAGCACCCTCCGCAATTTGGGGGCGCTGCTACGCTTTCACGCTGTCGCCGGGCTTGCACCCCACCCGGAGATCAATTTGGAGAATCCTCGGGCCATCCGAATTCCGTATGCCCTGGCGATTGCTGCTGGGACGGTCTATGCTTACGGCCTGATGTTCTTGCGAGGTTGAACCGTGGAAACTCGACGAATTGTTGTGGCGTTGCTTTTGGCACTCATCCTTTCGGGGGGTGCCACTTACTTCGTTTACACGCGTCTGCGCGGGCAGAGCAGGTCCGTGCAGATGAAGAGAGTGGTCATCTCGTCAAAAGTTCTTCCCGCCGGCGGCGTTCTCAAGGCCGAAGACCTCTCCACCGCCGACTGGCCAGTCTCACTTCCCCTCACTGGCACTTTTAGCAAAGTCGATGAAGTCGTGGGCCGCGCCCTGGTTTACCCGTTGGAGAGAAAGAACCCGTCCTGGAGCGCAATCTCGCCCCGGCCGGGTCAGGCTTGGGACTGACGGCAAAGATTCCTGTGGGGATGCGGGCCACTTCGGTGCGGTCCAATGAAATCGTGGGTGTGGCGGGATTCCTCTACCCGGGATCGCACGTTGACGTCTTGGCCACGTTACGACCGCCCGGCGCCCAGTCGCCGATCACCCAGACGATTCTGCAGGATGTGGAAGTCATCACGGCCGGGCAGAGAATCCAGCCGGACCCGGAGGGCAAGCCGCAGACCGTGAACGTGGTCACGTTGCTCCTTAATCCGGTGGATTCGGAAAAGCTGCTTCTGGCCAGCACTCAGGCAACGATTCAGTTCGTACTGCGCAGCGGGGCGGACAAAGAGAAGCCGGTGACCAACTCGGTCAGCCTGGACGAATTGGTCGCGGGCGCGAGGAAGGCGCCCGAGGCGCCAGTGAAGGTGAAAGGTTCAGCGCGGCGGCGCGCAACTATTGCCAAGGCTCCGCCGCCCAAGCCACCCGACTTTTACACAGTCGAAGTCATTCATGGAGACAAACGGAGTGTGGAAAAATTCGAAGAGAGTTCGCACCAGTAGTTGCTGCAGTTTGTCTCGTCGGGCCTCCGGCGGGAGGATGTTAAAGGTCGCGTGGGGTTTTCTCGTCGTGGGGCTTGTGGTTGGGGTGCGAGCAGCCCCGGCGCAGGAAGCCGCTTCGAGTGAGACCCAGACCCTCCACGTGCTGGCGGGGAAATCGCTGGTGATCAATCTGGAGGCCCGCCTGAAGCGCGTGCTGGTGAGCAATCCGGCGGTCATCGAGGCGGTCGCCACCGCGCCCTCGCAATTGGTGGTCACGGCGCGAGGCGTGGGGGCCAGTAGTCTGATCCTCTGGGATGAGTCCGGCCGTTCACGCATGTTGGACGTGCTGGTAGACCTCGATGTCACGGCCTTGCGCGACAGCATCCAGCTCGCCTACCCCAATGAGCCGATTCAAGTTCAGGCCGAGGGCGACCGTCTGATTCTCTCCGGCGCCGTTTCCGGCCAGGAAGTTATCGACAACGCCCTGAAGATGGCGGGCGCTTTTTCGAAGACCACCGTCAACTCCATGATGCTTGCCGAACCTCCGCATGAGAAGCAGATCATGCTCGAAGTCAAGTTCGCCGAAGTGGATCGAACCAAGCTGGATCAGTTGGGGTTTAATATTTTCAGTACAGGTGCGCTGAATACACCCGGCGTCATCTCGACGCAACAGTTCGGCCCGCCAACCGGTAGTGCCGGAAGGACCGAAGTGACGGGCACGATCGGAGCACAATTGCTGGGAACGGCGACTTCCTTCTCGTTGCCCGACGTTTTGAACCTCTTCTTGTTCCGGCCGGATCTGAACCTGGGTGCCACGCTTCGCGCTCTCCAGCAGAAGAGCGTGCTGCAGATCCTGGCCGAACCCAACCTGCTGGCCCTGAATGGCCGGCCAGCACGATTCCTGGCGGGGGGAGAATTTCCGTTTCCGGTTGTCCAGGGCGGTGGGAACTTTACGGCGGTGACCATTCAATTCCGGCCGTTCGGCGTGCGGTTGGAGTTCACCGGCTTCATCACGAAAGAGAACGCCGTCCGACTGCAGGTCAGTCCGGAAGTGAGCACTCTGGACTTCACGAATGCGTTGACGATTGCTGGGTTCCTGGTTCCTGCGGTCTCGACCCGCCGGGCCGAGACGGAGATTGAGCTCAAAGACGGCCAAACTTTCGGTATCGCGGGGCTGATCGACCGGAGAACGCAGGCGCAGCTCAACAAAATCCCGGGAATCGGCGACATCCCGATCATTGGGCACCTGTTCCGGTCAAAGAACCTCAGCCGTTCCAAGACCGAGTTGATGGTTCTGGTCACTCCGCACATCGTCGATCCGGTGCGGACGGGCGGGGTCGCTCCTACCGTGCCCAACCTCCCTATTCCTGCGCTGGACACGCACGGGTTCGACGAAGGTCTGCCGGGGGGTGGGGCCGCGACGAAGCCCGAAGGGGCTGCCAAGCCCCAATAGAGCGTTAATGAATTCGGACCGTACAACACGGCACTCGGAGCGCGGGAAGGCGCCCGCTGCGGACTCGCTTTCCATCGCCACGCTGTGCCTGGACCAGGAGGCGTCGAGCCAGCTCCGGGGCTTTCTGGATTCTATGCCCCTGGCCCAGTTGGTGACCGAGCTGCAGCACTACCTGGCCGACGAGCAGGACTCGGTCTTCGTGGACCGGCTGAAGGATCTGCGTCCCGACATTTGCATCATCGATTTTGACCGCGACCGCGAAAAAGCCGGCCGCACCGCGGAGAGAATCCGTGAGGTCCTGACCGAGACGGCCATTTTCGCGGCCTCTTCAAAATCCCAGCCTGACCTCATCATCCGCGCCATGCGCAGCGGTTGCACGGAGTACATGATCAAGCCCGTCGACCGCGACCAGTTGCTGGAAGCCCTGGCGCGCGTGGGAGGACGGCGGAGGGAAAAGCGGGAGCAGACCGCCGGTCAGATTCTAACCTTCCTGAGCGCCAAAGGCGGGACCGGCGCCACGACGCTGGCGATCCATCTGGCGGCGCATTTGGCGCAGACCAAGAAAACGCTGCTGGTCGATCTTCATCCGGACCTTGGAGACGCCTCGATCTTTCTGGCCCTGCCCAGACATCAGTATCATTTCTACGACCTCGCCGAAAACACGCACCGGCTGGACTCAGATTTCCTGCAGGGTTTTGTGGTCCGGCACCCCACCGGTCTGGAGGTCCTGCCGGCCCCGGACGGCGTGGAAAGCCCGCGCCACGCCGGCTCCGAAGCGCTACAGCGCATCATGGAATTCCTCCGGGCGCAGTACGAGTTCGTAGTCGTGGATTGCAATCCGGCCCTGAACGAGGAGACGATGGCGGTGATCGACCTCGCCGACCACCTGTATCTGGTGGCAACGCCCGAGATTCTTTCCTTGCGGAACGTCGCCCGGCATCTGGAGTTCCTCGGGCGTTACGATTACCCGCGGGACAAAATCCGGGTGATCATCAATCGCCATATGAAAGGCGGCACCATCACCGACGCGCAGATCGAGAAGGCGATCCACAAGAATATCTTCTGGAAGGTTCCGAACCAGTACGCGGAAATCATCAAAGCCATCAACAACGGCGACCCGCTTTCCATCGCACCGCGCTCGGAGTTGATGCGCAGCTTGAACGAGTGGGTGGAAGCCCTGATCGGCAAGCCCATCCCCGAGAGCAAGAAGGCGGAGAAAGGCATGTTCGGCTTCCTCGGGGGATAAGCCGGGGGAAGCGGTTCCGGGTTAAGGAGGCAACATGGGCGAAGTAGGGCGCACAACATTAACGGTTGGGGGACAGGGACCCGGCAAGCCGGGGTTCGAGAAGAAGGCCGCGGGACTGACGCCGAAAGCCTATCAAGAGCTGAAATCGACCATCCACCGCGAACTGCTTAACCGCGTCGACCTCGAGAAGCTCATGGACCTCCGGGATGGCCGGGCGCGCTCCCAGATTTTCTCCATCATTCAGGAGTTGGTGACGGCGACGAACACGCCGATGAGCGGAATGGAGCGGGAGAGGCTGTCGCGCGAAGTCCTGGACGAGGTCTTCGGGCTCGGGCCCCTGGAACCCCTCCTGCAAGACCCGACGATCAACGACATTCTGGTGAACACCCACAAGCAAGTCTACGTCGAGCGGGCCGGACTGCTGGAGATGACGAACGTCCGTTTCAAGGACGACGCGCACCTGATGCACATCATCGACAAGATTGTCTCCGCTGTGGGGCGACGCGTGGACGAGTCCTCGCCCATGGTGGACGCTCGGCTGATGGACGGGTCGCGCGTGAACGTAATCATCCCGCCGCTCGCCATCGACGGGCCCATCATGTCGATCCGGCGTTTCGGCCACGTCCCTCTGGAAGCCGATGACCTGCTGGCGAACCGGACGATGACGGCGCAGATGCTGGAACTGTTGAAGGGCTCGGTGAAGGCGCGGATGAACATCCTGATTTCCGGCGGCACGGGCGCCGGGAAGACTACCTTACTCAACGTTCTGTCCGGCTACATCTCCGAGAAGGAACGGATCGTCACCATTGAGGACTCGGCCGAACTTCAGATGAAGCAGGAGCACGTGGTGCGGCTCGAGTGCCGTCCCCCCAACGTGGAGGGCAAGGGCGCGGTCAAGCAGCGCCAGCTGGTGATCAACAGCCTGCGTATGCGGCCGGACCGGATCATCGTGGGTGAGGTGCGCGGGGAAGAGGCGCTGGACATGCTGCAGGCCATGAACACCGGCCACGATGGTTCGATCACCACCATTCACGCCAACAGCCCGCGTGATGCGATCTCCCGCCTGGAGACTATGGCGCTGATGGCCAACTTGAACCTGCCGGAGAAAGCCATCCGGCAGCAGATTGCTTCGGCGGTCGCCATCGTCGTCCAGATCTCGCGCATGAGCGACGGCACGCGCCGCATCACGCACTTCACCGAAATCGCCGGCATGGACGAAGAGGTGGTGAGCATGCAGGACATCTTCTTGTTTGAGAAGCGCGGGGTCGCTCCGGGCGGCCGCGTCCTGGGCCGCTTCTCGGCAACAGGCATCCGACCCAAATTCGCGGAAAAACTCAAGGTTTCCGGGATCAACCTCCCGGCCACGCTGTTCGAACACTCGATGGAAGTCTGATCGTGAGGGACGTGTTGCCATGAGTCCGCTGACCGTCTTTATGGCGTTGATGGGCTTGACCTTCGTGGTCTTGATCGTCGCCATGCGGCCATCGGAGTCCGAGAAGGCGCTTCAACAGCGCTTGCGGACGATTGAACACGCCTCCACGGGCGCGGTCGATGAGGCGACCGATATCCTGCGGCAGGAAGCCCTCAGCGACATCCCCTGGCTGAACGATCTCATGGAGCAGGTGCCCATCCTGCGGAGGCTGCAGCACCTGTTGACCCAGGCGGAAAGCACCTGGACGGTCGGGACACTGGTCTCCGGCTCATTGGTCCTGGCTGTTCTGGCGACTTGGCTGGCGAGCTATCGCGCTCCAACGTTTCTCCTTGCTCTGCTGGTGGGAGTAGCCGTTGGTGCGATCCCTTTCGCCTACCTCTTTTTCAAGCGCTGGTCGAGGCTGCGCCGCTTTGAGGAACTGCTTCCCGACACGATTGATTTGATGGCCCGGGCGCTGCGTGCCGGCCACACCATTACGTCTTCGATCGAAATGGTTGCGTCGGAGGGTTCGGAGCCGGTGGCATCCGAGTTCCGGCGCGTTTTTGAGGAGCAGAATTTCGGCCTGCCCTTGCGCGAGGCGATGCTCAACTTAGCGGACCGCGTCCCCATTCCCGACGTCCAGTTTTTGGTGACGGCCATCCTGGTGCAAAAGGAGACCGGGGGGAATCTGGCAGAAGTGCTCGACAAGGCTGCAGCGGTCATCCGGGAACGTTTCCGCCTCCGCGGGCAGTTGAGAGTCTACACGGCGCAGGGGCGCCTGACCGGATGGATCCTGGCGGGGCTCCCGTTTTTCATGTTCGTGTTGCTCAATATTGTCAACCCGAACTACGAGCGAATCCTGCTGACGGACCCCGTCGGCCAGAAACTGATCTATGTGGGCATCGGGCTGATGGTCCTGGGTGGCTGGGTCATCCGCAAGGTCATCGATATCAAGGTGTAAAGCAGTGATTGTCTACGTCGTGGTCATCGCCGTCTCGTTCGTCGTGAGCTTCGGGCTCATCCTGCTGGTCATCACCGGTCGCTCGCGGGAGAGTGCCCGACTAATGGAAGTGACCAGCGGCACGCCGTCGGCCTATACGCCGGCCAGCAGGACGATGCTGCAGTCGTTTTTCGATTCCGACCGGGTCAGCAAGATCGTCCAACCCCTGCGGGGGGTTCTGGGATCGCGGACGGATCCCGAGTTGGTGCGGCGGTTGGCCTCCGCCGGGTACCGCAAACCTGTCCACGCCGACATTTACTACCTCGTCCGGATCTTGTTGCCTGCCGTGGCGGCGCTCTTGGGCATCTTATTTATCAAAGCGAATGCCTTTTTCTGGGTTGTTTTCTTGGCGGCCACAGGCTTCATGGCTCCGGACCTCTGGCTAATGAGCGCCATGAGCCGGCGGCGGGAGCGGATCCGGCTCAGCCTACCGGACGCCTTGGACCTGCTGGTGATTTGCATGGAGGCTGGCCTGGGCCTTGACCAAGCCATCCTTCGCGTGGGGCAGGAACTGAAGATCAGTCATGCGGAGTTGAGTGAGGAGTTCGTGCTGATCGGCCTTGAGCAGCGGGCCGGCAAGCCGCGGCTGGAGGCCTGGCGAAACATGGCCGACCGCGCGGGTGTGGAAAGCGTCCGCCAGTTCGTGCAGATGCTGGTGCAGACCGAACGCTTCGGGACGCCCATCTCCAAATCCCTGGGAACCTTCGCCGACGCTTTGCGGGTGCGTCGGCGCCAGCAGGCCGAGGAGATGGCGGCCAAGACCACCATCAAAATGATTCCCCCGCTGGTGCTCTTCATTTTCCCGAACCTCTTCATTGTCCTGCTCGGCCCGGCCGCCATCATGATCTGGCGCAACATAGCGAGAGTTCTGACTGGCGAGTGAGTCGAATTCCCAAATTGCGAGGTGCGAGACTGTGGATAACGTAACAATGATTCGCATAGTTGCTGGTGTGCTGTTCGTGGTTGTCCTGTTCATCCTCATTCAGCGACGCAAGAAGAGAATGTCCCGCTAAACGGGTCTCTCACCAGGTCCCGCTCGGTAGGCGGCGAGGTGGCTATGTGGAAGGACGACGGCACGGTTTTCGTCTTCAACAAGACGAAGCAAACCTTTCTTGCTTACCGTGTGAATATCGCGGACTCCATTTTGACCCGCTTGATCGGCCTGCTGGGAAAACGCTCCCTCGGGCCCGACAGCGGGCTGTGGATCTTTCCCTCCCGCGGCATCCATACCCTGGGCATGCTCTTCGACATCGACGTCGTCTTCCTTGACAAGGACCTGAGAGTCGTGGCCTTGCGTGAGTTGGTCCACCCCTTCTCCATGACCAGCCTCTACTTCAATGCGGAGAGTGTCCTGGAGCTTCCCGCCCATACGATATTCAAGAGCCGCACGGAAGTGGGCGACGAGCTCATGCTTTCCAGGCTCGACAATCTGCAGCAACTGCCGGTTGACCTGCCGGTCGAGACCAGCAAGGTCGAACGTTAGCCGGCACCTCTCCTGCCGTGCCCGGCCGACACGGGATCGGCCGGCGAACTGAAACCGGGGTTCCCCTCATCTTCTTGGGCAGTAATCCTCCTTGACTCGCTGTTGGTTAAACCCGCCCTGCCGAGGCGACAGAGACCCCGCTGCCAACTCCCGTTTGACAGGGGGCAGACAGTGCAGCGCGGTCGTCTTGCCTGCGCTCGCCGTAGAAGAGCTCGGCCGGGGAAAGGCGGGCTAACGGTAGGTCACGACCAGCGGGGCATCAAGCCGGAATTCGAGGCGGGCTCCGGCCGGGAGTGTGGAAGGGAGCGGCCCTCCAGCCCCGCTCCGGTCTGTTGGGCTGATCCGGGAAATGGACGCGGAAACCTGATAAGTCTCGCCCGCAATCACCGCGGCGACGATTCGTAGGGAGAGGGCCCCTCCCGTCGCGGACACGGCGATGCGCGCGACGCTCCCGCGCGGAATGGCGATTTCCCTATTCACCCAGATATCCTGAGCGAACTGGGCCTCTAAGGTTGTTCCCGCGGAAAGTCGGGCGGGTGAGGTCAGGAGCACGGTGAGGGGTGTCCGGGTAAGGACCGTGACTCTGCGGATAGGCGCACCGGAAGTAGTCCCCGGAGCGTTGCGAGAAGGAGAGACCGAGCCGCCCACGACGCTGAAGCCCAGTGTGGAAGACTGTGCGGAACGACGCGGTGCGGCTGGGGAGGAATCATTGGGAAGTTTCTCCAGCGTCTCGCGGGCGCGGTCGGCGTACTCGCCCCCGGCTTCTGCAATCTTTTGGTACTGCTCCCGCGCGCTCGCCAACAGGGCGCGGTGGTGGCCGGAGCCCTCCGCCAGGCTCCGTGTCCGCTCGGCGAGCAACCAGCGGATTTCATCACCATGAGAGCTGGCAGGGTAGCTGTTCCGGTAGTATTCGACTGCTTGTTGGGCCTCACCGAGGACCGAGGGATCATCCATTCCCAATAACCAAT
>JAIQGB010000057.1 GCA_020072905.1 Terriglobia bacterium
CACCGCGCTGTTCGCGGCCGGAAGCTTGCGGCGCGACGAGGTGATCCTGGCGACGAAGGGCGGATTTCTGACCTTCGACAGCGAAGAGCCGCCGGACCCTGCCGCCTATTTCCGCGAGAGGCTGATCGAGACCGGCCTGGTGCGGGCGGAGGACGTCGCGGCCGGCTGTCACGTCATTTCGCCGAAGTACCTCGCGAATCAGATCGAGGTGAGCCGGCGGAACCTGGGCGTCGAAACCATCGACATCTATTACCTTCACAACCCCGAGACGCAGCTCAACGCCGTTTCGCGCGAGGAGTTCTACCCCCGTCTCCGGACAGCATTTGAGGCGCTGGAGAGAGCGGTGGCGGAGAACAAGATTCGGGTTTATGGCACGGCGACGTGGAATGCCTACCGGCAGGACCCGGACTCCCGGGAAGGCATTCCCCTCGCCGAGGTCCTGCGCATCGCGGAGGAGGTGGGCGGCAAAGATCATCACTGTCGCGCCGTGCAATTGCCGTTCAATCTGGCCATGCCGGAGGCGCTGGTGGCGCGCACGCAGGTTTGGCAGGGCAAAGCCACCACGGTCCTGGAATTGGCCCGCGCCCAAGGCCTGACGGTGTTCGCGAGCGCGAGCCTGATGCAGGCCCACCTGACGAAGGGTCTGCCCCCGCAGATTCGCGCCATGTTTCCGGGCCTGCGCACCGACGCTCAGTGCGCCCTCCAGTTCGTGCGTTCGACTCCGGGCGTCACCTGCGCGCTGGTGGGCATGAGCCGGCGCGAGCACGTCGAGGAGAATCTCGCCACCGCTCGCGTCCCGCCCTTCACGCTCGAGGAGTTCATCGCGGCCTTTGCCAAATAAGCCGTGGCGTCGTTTTCGACCTCGCGGCAGGGTCTCGCGGCTGCAAAGCCGGATTTGTGAAAAATGTCGGGACCCAAAGACTGCCCGACTCTCAGACTCAAAGACATTTGTGATGACCGGTAGGAATCCCAAATTCGCGCAAGCCCTCGAGGCACTGAGTCAGGCCGACTTCTCGACGGCCATCGGACTTCTCAGCGAAGTTGTCGTGGAGGATGCGGAGAACCCCGAAGCCTGGATGCAGCTCGGAGTGTGCTACCTCGAAACGCGCCAGCCGGACCTGGCGCTCGAAGCGCTCACCCGCGCCATAAGGGCAAATCCCCAGAACGCCACGGCCCATTACCTGCTCGGCAACGCGCTGGGGAGCCTGGGCAACCTCGAGCGGGCGGCGGCCTGCTACCGCAAGGCGCTCGAAATCGAGCCCCATCATGCCAAGGCAGAAGAGTTTCTCATTAAAGCTGAGTCGCTCCTGGCCAGCCGCGAGCACTACCGAGCGGCACTGAAGCTCCTTTACGCCTCGTCGCCTGGCGCCGCCGACCTCAACCAGGCGCTGCGGGAGCTGATCCAGTCGGTCGCAATCTTCTCCGAGTCTCCGGCCCGCGACAATTTCCTCGAATGCGCGCGGAAGTTGCTCGAGCTCAGAACGGAATGGCCCATCCCCATGCCCGCGGATCCCGGACTCGACCTCTGGGCTGCGGCCTGCAAGCGCGGCTGGCATTGCGTGCGCTTCGCAAACTGGGTGGGGGCGCGCGCGGCTTACGAAGAGGCCCTTGTCTACCGCCTCCAAGACGCCTTCGTCCACCACGCCCTGGGGTTCTGCTTTGCCGAACTGGGCGAACTGGACGACGCGCTCCGGGCCTGGCTGCGTGTCCTCGAGCTCGACCCCGACTACGATTTCACGCGCTTCGGTGCTCCCTGAGGAGCCGGAACGATCCATCCTCCAGCCCTGCACTCGCACTGCGCACACGAGTTAGGGAAACCTGGGTATATCGTATCCCCCCTGTGGGGTGGGGCGGTCGTCTCGACGCACTGTGTCGAGACGATAATCGAGGAAGAGGGGGGGAAGCAAGCAGAGGTTGAGGGGGAGGCGGGGAGCGAGTTGCTGGATGATCTGCCATGGGGTGAGATCTCCCTTGTGGGAATTGGGGCGAGCCAGGTTGAAGTAGAGCTGGTAGAGGGAAGCCTTGGCCAAGAACTCCGCGCGGCTGGAGAAAGTTTCCAGGTCGAAGAACTCGTCTTCGATGAGGCGGTGAACGGTCTCGACATCGCTCTGGTAGGTATGGGCACCGGGCGGGATGCGCTCGTGCTGGGAGCCGAAGAAGGTGACGGCAGCGGGGAAGTGAGAGCGCGAGCCGTCCGGCTGCAACTCGCCGATGAACTCGCCGCCGTTGTCGGTCTGCCAGGTGACGTCGCGCAAGTTGACGCCGCAGCGCTGCAAGTGAGTCTGGATGCGTTGGGCGAACAACTCGCTGGCCTGGGCCGAGCGCTGGGAAGCATAAGCGAGGAACTGCAGGCCACTGCGCACCTCGCGAGCGGTGTATTGGACGACCGGCAAGCGGCGCGCCTGCATCTGCGGCCAGTAGTGGGGGATATCGTCGAGGTCCTTGGTGTCGGCGGAGATCTGCTGGAACAAGGCCCAGGTGGCTTTCAGCGCGGCGAGATCCTGTTTCTTTTGGTACTTGCGACGGCGGCGATGGAGCAGCCCGTGCTCGCGCAGAAGGCGAGAGATGGCCCCGTGGCCCAGGGGCAGTTCCCATTCGCGTTGCAAGCGCCGGGCGCCGAAGGTGGGCAACCGGCGACGCAACTCGACCACCCGCTGGGCCAACGCGCCGACGATCTTGTGCGGACAGGAGTGCGGGGCGCGCGAGAGTTCCCGCAACCCCTGCAACCCTTGCCCCTCGTACCGCCGCAGCCACTTGCGCACCGTGGGGACGGTGGTGCGAAAGGCCCGGGCTGCGGCTTTGATGCCGTGCTGACGGGCGTGCGTGACCAGGCGGAGGCGATAATCAAAAGCGTTCTTCATGTGACGAACCACGTCGAAGTAAGAGACGGGAGCGGGCATAGGCCTGGGATTTTAGGCCGGCCGGCGGCTGCCTTGGTCCCCCCCACCAAGGCAGCCATCTCTCTTCTCCTCCTCTCACTCACACACTTCAATCCCACAGAGGGGATACGATGTACCAAGGCAGTTCCAGGCCGCGGCGCGCCTTGACAAAGCGGGGGCTTTCAGTTAGGTTGCCTCCCTTGCTCCTTCAGTACTCAAACCACATTGCAGGGGGGTGGATTTGCCGCGCAAACAGGTCGTCACGCTCATCACCGATTTCGGCGACGCCGATCATTACGTGGGCGTGATCAAGGGCGTCATTGCGGGAATCAATCCCGAAGTCGAAATCATCGACATCTGTCACCAAGTGAATTCCTACGACATCTTCGACGGCGCCTACTCCCTCGCGCAGAGCTACCGTTTCTTCCCCGTCGACACGATCCATCTGGTGGTCGTCGATCCCGGGGTGGGCACGGCGCGGCGGCCAATCCTGGCGCGCACGATGAACTACAAGTTCGTGGCCCCGGACAACGGCGTCCTCTCGCTCATTTACGAGCGCGAGGAATCCATTGAAGTGCGTCACATTACCTCCGACCATTACTTCCTGAACCCGGTCAGCAACACCTTTCACGCGCGCGACATCTTTGCCCCGGTCGTGGGCTGGCTCAGCAGAGGCGTCGAGGTGGATAAGTTCGGCGAGCCCATCACCGATTACGCGAAGTTCCTCTCGCCCAAGCCCAAGCGGGTCAGCGACCAGCTTTTGAAAGGCGTGGCGCTGCGCGTCGACAAGTTCGGGAACATCATCACCAACATCTGCCCGGAAGACGTTCCGCAGCTCTTCCAGGAGAATCCCCCACCCTTCAAGATCATCATCAACGAGCAGGAGATCACCCGCTTGAACCTCTCCTACACGATTTGGAGATTTGCACCAACCGCGGGTCCGCGGCGAAGGCTCTCAACGCCGGCCGCGGCGCGGAAGTCGGCGTGATGCTCGGCGAAGGCGCGTCCCCCACAGCCTGAAGAGCCGGCGCGGCTGCCCTGAGACGAGGACCTGAACCCCCATGCCCTGCAGAGGCGGCACTCTCACCTCAGGAGGGATGGGGGTTCGCCGCTGCGGGCGCGGCCACCGCCAGCTTCTCGACCCTGACGCGCGCGACGCGACGTCCCTCCATTTCGAGCACCGTGTAGCGGCGGCCCTCGAAGACGAAGGTCTCCCCGCCCGACGGAATCGCACCCAATTGCGCGAGCACAAAGCCCGCCAGCGTCTCGTAGCCCGCGCCCCGCGGCAGCACGACATCGTAATCGTCGGCGAGGGCGCGAAGGTTGATGGACCCGTCAACGACCAGGACGTTTTCCGCCACGCGGTGAATCGCCTTCTCCTCGCGATCATATTCGTCCTGAATCTCGCCCACGATTTGCTCGAGGATATCCTCCAGGGTGACGAGTCCGACGAACGTGCCGAACTCGTCCACCACGAGCGCCATCTGGGAGTGGCGCGCCCGCGCTGCGTCGAGCATCTGCGCGAGGGACATCGCCTCGGGGACGATCATCGGCTGATAGAGCAGCCCCTTCAGGTCGAGGGGAGCATCCAGCGGCACGCGCATGCGGAGACGGTCATACGTGACGCGCAGCAGGTCCTTGGTGTTCAGGATGCCGACCAGATGATCGGGTGAGCCCTCGTAGATCGGCACGCGCGAATAGCGGTCTTCGACGACGTGTTGGAGCAGAGCGTGCAAATCCTCAGTCATGGCTAGGCAGGTAATCTTGGGCCGAGGCACCATGACCTCCCGGACGCGAATGTTCTGCAGGTCGAAGACGCTCTGGATCATCTCTTCCTGCTCTTCGTCGAGCAGCCCGCGCCTGCGAATGCCCGCGACGATCAGCTTCACTTCTTCGGGAGTGTGGAACATACCGTGACTCGTCCCGGGCGTATGGCCAATCAGGCGCAGAACACCGCTCGCCAGGGCGTCCAGGCCACGAACCGGATACTGGGTGAGCTTCAGGAAGAGGGCCATCAAAGGAGCAATGAGCAGCGAGACCCGTTCCGCGCGGTCGTACGCCAGTGCCTTGGGCACGAGCTCCCCGAGCACCATCAGCAACGTGGTGATGATAAGAAAAGCGATCCCGACCGCGATGGAGTGCGCCACCGCCACGGCAACGATTCGGTCCAGGGAACCTTCCAGCGCGGCTTCTATGGCGCGCGCCATGATCGTCTCGCCGAGCGCGCCCATCAGCAGGCTGGCCACGGTGATGCCGAGCTGGATCCCCGAAAAAAGCAGCCCGACGTCCCCGAGCAGCGACTGCACCAGGCGCGCGCGCGAGTCACCCTCACGGGCAAGCTGCTCCAGCCGCGTGCGCCGCACGCTGAGTAGCGCGTACTCCGCCGCCACAAAGAACCCATTGAGCAGAACCAGCCCCAGAATCAACAGGGCCTGCCCGGACGCCTGTAGCATTCTGGCGACGACAGAAAATGGACGTGTGGTGCGCCTGCAAGGCGACCCCGACCACCCCTTGACGCGTGGGTTCCTGGGCCACAAACTGGTGAACTACGATCGGCGGATCTATTCGCCGCTGCGGGTTCTCTTTCCGCAGCGCCGAGGCGGCACGAAAGGCGAGGGGAGATTCGTGCGTGTCACCTGGGACGAAGCCCTCGACGAGATCGCCGCGCGCTTCAAGTCCATCGCGGCCACGGCACCAATACACTGGTCTCTGCGCGTCTGACCGATCTCGGCGGCGGATCGACGTTTCAATGCAACCTTGTGGAGGTGGAAAAGGAGAAGATGGTATTTGGCAGGTGGGGGGATAGGAGAAATCCCACTTGAAACCAACGACGGACATCGAATGGAACAATTTCTTACCGCCCGCTTGCGGTGCTACTACGAGATCGATTTGCCGCAGCACCAGCACGCCAAGAAACGCCGGCCGCTGCTCATCGCTTTGCACGGCTTTCAAGGGAACAAGGACTCGATGATGCGCCTGGCGCGACGCGTCGCCGACGGGAAGATGATTGTCATCTCCCTCCAGGGCCCAAACCAATTCTGGTTCCGGCTGGGGGAGGACCAGAACAAATACAACGTCGGCTTCGGATGGGGCACAAACTATAAGATGGAGGATTCCGTCGAGCTCCATCACCGCAACATCCTCGCCTTGATTGATCTTGCCGCCAAGAAGCATCGGGCCGACCCCGCACGAGTTTTTCTGCTGGGTTTCTCGCAAGCCTGCGCGTACAACTACCGATTCGTCTTCAGCCACCCGCACACGGTGCGCGGCGTCATTGCCGTGTGTGGAGGTGTCCCGCACGACTGGAACGAGAATTCGCGGTACCAGCCGTCTCTCACCCATGTCTTGCACATCGCCGCCATGGAGGATGAGTGGTACACGCGCGAAAAGAACCTGGAATTCCGCCGGCAGCTCGCCGGGCGCGCGGCTTCACTCGACTTCCGGTTTTATCAGTCCACCCACCGCTTTCCCCGCGCGGCGATCCCGCACATCCGCCGCTGGATTGAGAACCACTTGTGATTTCGGCCCGACGGAGGGGCGTCTCGCCGGGCGATTCACGAATCGCCCCTACAACAAGGCGGGCAGTTCTGCTACCATAACGTAGATGTACGATGAGATCGTGGCCGTCACGGAGAACCGACCCCTGACCGGCGGCCATTTCTTGCTAAGTGTTCGTTCTCCCCGCCAGGCACCCGCCACACGTCCCGGCCAGTTCGCCATGATCCGGATTCTGGGCCGCGCAGACGTTCTGCTGCGTCGCCCGATGAGCATCTATGACGTGAAGCCCGCGAACTCGCCCGGTCGGAAGAAGGGCGCGGCCAAAGCGCCGGAAGTCATGGAATTCCTCTACAAGGTCGTCGGGCGTGGCACGCAGTTGATGGCCGACCTCAAAGCGGGTGAACGCGTGGGCCTGCTCGCGCCGCTCGGGCACGGCTTTTTCGCGGAGGAATACCTGACCCAAGCGGAGGCCGCGGATGAGATTCTGCACGTCGCAGGGGGCATCGGCATCGCCGCGCTGCTTCTGCCCGCGCGCGAGTTGGCTCGGCAGGGGTTCCGCCAGCGGCTCTTCTTCGGAGGCAGAACCAAGGCCGACCTGGTGGGAGTCGAGGACTTCAAGCCGCTCGTAAGCAGAAGCGTGCTCGCCACCGAGGACGGCTCACGCGGCCATCAGGGTTTTGTGACCAAGCCGCTCGAAGACTACTTGGCGCGGTGTCGCAAGAAGAGATTCCTGCTCGTGGTTTGCGGCCCCTGGGCGATGCTGGAAGCCTCTGTAAGACTCGCGCGGCGGTACGGCCATCCCTGCCTGGTCTCAATGGAAAACCGCATGGGCTGCGGCCTGGGCGTTTGCCTCGGCTGCTCGATCCGCGTGGAAGGGACGGGACACGGAAGCTATCAACGGGTTTGCACGGAAGGGCCGGTCTTCTGGGCGGAGAAGGTCGTTTGGGAACGGGAGAGCATCCCGAAAACGTAAAAGCAGAAGGCAAAGGGCAAAAGGCAAAAATCAAAGGTAAGAGCGTGCCACCGCCCAGGGAAGTTTCGGTGAGTGTGAAGGCAAATTCCAAACCGCGACGGTCGAAGGAAAGCAAAGGCAACGGGCGCCCCGGACGCGAGGAGGAATTTGTTCCGAAGATCGACGTCACCATCGCTGGCATTCATTTCCAGAACCCCGTGATGACCGCGAGCGGAACGTTCGGTTATGGGCAGGAATTCGCCCATCTCATCGACCTGAACCAGTTGGGCGGAATCTGTGTGAAGGGCATCTCCGCCGAACCCATGGCGGGTAATGCACCGCCGCGCATCTACGAGACTGAGTCGGGGATGCTGAACGCCATCGGCCTCCAGAACGTTGGAGCGAGGAAATTCCTGGAGGAGAAACTTCCCTTCCTGCGTACCCTGCGCGCGCGCTGCCTGGTGAACGTTTTCGGCTACTCGACTGAAGACTACGTGAGCTGCATCGAGATCCTGAACGAAGGCGAAGGGATCGACGGCTACGAGCTGAACATCTCTTGTCCCAACACGCGCTGCGGCGGAATGGTCTACGGCAACGACCCGAAACTGACCGAGGAAGTCGTAGCGGCTGCGAAGAAGGCAGCGCGATTTCCGGTCATCGTCAAGCTCTCTCCGAACGTCACCGACATCACGGCGACCGCTCGGGCCGCCGAAGCCGCGGGAGCGGACGCGCTGTCGCTGGTCAACACCTTCGTGGGTATGGCGATTGATGTCGAATCGCGCACGCCGCGCGTGTCCAATATCACGGCCGGGCTTTCGGGCCCGGCCATCAAACCCGTGGCGGTACGGATGGTCTACCAGACGTATCACGCCGTGAAGATTCCCCTCATCGGCATCGGCGGCATCGCGAGTGCCCAGGACGCGCTGGAATTCATCATCGCCGGCGCCCAGGCCGTGCAGGTGGGGACGGCGAACTTCTACGCCCCCGAAACCTCGCTGTGCATCGCGGAGGGCATCCGCGAATACTGCCAGCGAAACCGAGTGCACCTCGCCGGGCTCGTCGGGAGCCTAAAAGTCCCCGGAAACCTGGCTCGCGAGGCCGCGGGACACTGACCGCTCGCACCTTCGATCCTTGAAACCTATCCGACGTCAAATCGTCTATACCAAGGGGCAAAACTGGTTTGGCAGCCTGCTTGCCCTTCGTTCCTTGGAGGCAATCCGGCTCCCGCATGAATCCAAGGGTTTGCGAGGAGCCCGAGAGAATGACTGCTATGCAAGGGCACCATTACTGGCGGTTTTTGTGGACAGTGGCGGCTGGCGAACGCGGCCCCTGTGATCGGCATCAAATGGGTGAGGAACGCGGTGCCCGTCCAGTCTCTAACCCGCAGGATTTGCGGAAGTTAACGCCGAGCGGCGGAGCTTTGAGATTGACACTGAGAAGACATACTTGCTAAACTGAGGTATTACGGATTTGCGAAGCAACTGTTTCTTAAAATACGCAACTCAATGGGCTTCAATGGCCCTGGCAGGAGCATTCTTACTGGCTCCCGGTTGCGCGGTTAGACGAACGACGCGACTCTCGACTTCCCAGCTACCCCCTCCGCCGAAAGAGGCTTCGGCTGCCGAACTGATTGCCAAGGTCAACGCCCAGAGCGAGGCCGTACGGACGCTTGTGGCCACCGTGGAGCTTGAGCCGACGGCAGGGTCGGTCTATTCCGGGGTCATCAAGGAATACCAGGATGTCAGGGGCTTTATCCTGCTCGAGAAGCCCGCCATGATTCGCATGATTGGCCAGGCGCCGGTGGTAAGGACCAATATCTTCGACATGGTTTCCGACGGACAGCAATTCAAGCTCTATATTCCCACCAAGCAGAAGTTCATTGTGGGGAAAAACGATTTCCGGCGCCCGGCGAAGAACTCGCTCGAGAACCTCCGCCCGCAACACATCCTCTATGCGCTCTTGCTTCCGCGCATCGACCCCGCCGAAGAGAAGTATTATGTGGAGGAGGCTGAAGAGGGCGTGCGACGATATTACGTGGTGAGCGTCTTCGAGGTGGGCGACGGGGCCGAACTCCAGCTCAACCGCAAAGTCTGGTTCGACCGGGCGACGCTCGAAGTTTCGCGCTTGCAGCTCTACGGCCTTGGGGGTTCCCACATCGAGGACGTTCAGTACAACGGCTACCAGAATTTCCAGGGTGTCAGTTTTCCGACGCGCATCGAGATCGTCCGGCCCATCGAGGACTACCGCTTGGCCATCACCATTCAGAAAGCGACGTTCAATCAGCCCATCAGTCCGGAGAAATTTGAATTGAAGAAACCCGAAGGCGCTCAACTCGTGGAGCTCGGCGCGCAGAAGCAGCCGGAGGAGCCGCATGGTCAATAGGATGGTCCTCCAGAACATCATGCACCGGCCGGTGCGCACCGCGGTGAGCATTCTCGCCGTCGCCATCGAGGTCGGCATGGTGATGCTGGTGGTGGGGTTGACCACGGGCCTGCTCAATGAGAGCGCCAAGCGGGTCGAAGGCGTGGGCGCGGATGTCCTGGTCCAGCCCCCCGGGGCTTCGTTCTTCTTCGGACTCACGCAGGCTCCCATGCCGATTAAGATTGCCGACCGGCTGGCGGAGATCCCGCGCGTCGGCGGAGTCGCCCCGGCGCTTTTCCAGTTCAATTCCACGGGCGGGCTCAACTTGATTTACGGCATCGACATGGAGAGCTTCAACCGGGTCACGGGAGGCTTCGTCTACCATTCAGGAGGTCCGTTCGAGCAGCCCTACGACATCCTGGTGGACGACTGGTATGCGAAAGCCAACCACGTCAAAGTGGGTCAGAACCTGAGTTTTCTGAATCACAGTTTTCGCGTCGCCGGCATCGTCGAACACGGCAAGGGCGCGAGGCTCTTCATTCCTCTCAAGACCGCTCAGGAGATGTCCGGAGCTCTCGATAAGGCGTCGATCTTTTTTGTCAAGTGCACGGATCCGGGCTACACCGACCAGGTCATCACCTCGATTCACCAGTTGCTGCCCCGCTACCAAATCCTTTCGGTTAAAGAGTACATGTCGCTGATGTCCTCCAACAACTTGCCGGCGATGCGGGCTTTTCTGACCGTCATGATCCTGGTAGCCGTTGTGATCGGGTTCCTGGTGATTTTCTTGTCGATGTACACAACGATTACCGAGCGGACGCGGGAGATCGGCATTTTGAAGTCGCTTGGCGCGTCGAAAACGTATATCATTGAAGCCATCTTGCGGGAAGCCGGCCTTCTCGCCGTGATTGGAGTCCTGGCCGGGATTGCAGGCACATGGTTCGCGCGGAAGGTGATCCTGGCGTCGTTCCCGACTTTGTCCATCGATCTGACGATCGAATGGGCGGGACGGGCGGCCCTGCTGGCCATGGTCGGCAGCTTGATTGGGGCGTTTTATCCGGCTCTGCGGGCCGCGCAACTCGATCCCGTGGATGCGCTGTCGTATGAATGAGCAAAGGAGTCAGGAGTCAGAAGACAGGAGTCAGAAGCAACACAGCGAACAGCATTGAACGGCTGCACGCTGACAACTGATGACTGAGAACTGACAACTGCTCTCATGGAACCCATCATCGCCACGCAAGATCTGAAGAAAGTCTTCCGCCTCGGCAAGGTGCAGGTGCCGGCGCTGCGGGGTGTGGACTTGATCGTTCAGGAGGGCGAATTCCTGGCGGTAGTAGGGCCTTCGGGTTGTGGAAAATCTACGCTGCTCCACATCCTGGGCGGGCTGACAAATCCGACGTCCGGTCACGTGCTCGTGGATGGCAACGATTTCATCACCATGAATGATGCCGACCGCACGCGGTTCCGGAGGCACAAGATCGGGTTTGTCTTCCAGCGCTTCAACCTGCTGCCCACGCTCACGGCGCGGCAGAATATCGCCATCGCGCAGCACATCCAGGGCAACGGCTTCAACCCGCATCGTTTCGACGCGGTGGCGGATATGCTCGGCATTCGTGAGAAACTGAACCACAAGCCCTTCGCGATGTCGGGAGGCGAGCAGCAGCGGGTGGCCATCGCGCGCGCGGTGATCTGCGAGCCCAAGATCCTGCTCGCCGATGAGCCGACGGGCAACCTGGACACGGAGAATTCCCAGATCGTCCTGAACATGTTGCGGGCGCTCAACCGCTCCTTCCGGCAGACCATTCTCATGATCACGCACAATCCCGAAGCCGCGGCCGTGGCCGACCGCGTGGTCCGCATGCGGGACGGCCGGGTTGTTTCCGATTGATTCTCTCCGCGTTTCCCGATATTTTCTCAGGACGGAGCCTCATGGCCGAAAGCACTCCACTCCGCGACCACGCCTTGCCCGCCACCCGTGCCCACGAAGGAGAGAAATCCCTTAGAGGCGTGAGGGAGAAGCTCAAGCTGTCTTTTGTCCGCACGGTGTTCTGGTCCTACGAACGCGGCACCTGGCAATACGACCTGATCGTGCTGGCCATCCTGGCCTTCATTTTCCTCACTCCGCGCGCCTGGTTTCGGGACCGCCCCACCTTGCAACTGACCGACCTTCGGCACATCCAGGGAGTGGTTGAGGTGAGCCAGGGCAAAGAAGGCCGTAGCTACCTTTTGGACGCGCGATTGGTCGAGTCACTGGCGCCGCAGAAGGCCGAGGATGCCATCCGTGAAATCCTCCGCGCCCGCATCCAGAAGCCTTTCACGATCAAATCCCTCGACACGATCCGCGACCGGAACAACGTGGTGTTAGGATACACGGTCGTGATCGTCGTGCGGTGAGGTCACGCTCCCGGCGACAAACGGGAGGCGGGGTGGAGAAATGCGGGCTGAAGTAGAGAAGCCATTGAACCGAGCCTTCCGCTGCCGGCTTGCTGTGATCCTGACCCTCGGGGTAGCGGCTCTGCCCTGGGGAGCGGGCCTCGCGCTCCCGCGCAAAGGCAAACTTCCCCCACCCTTGACCGAAATCCTCTCTCACATGAACGAGTCCGCCAAGCGACTCAAGACCATCTCCGCCAGCCTCGAATACACCAAGGTCACGGTGCTCGTGGACGACAAATCCACGGAGAGCGGACAACTCCTCTTCCGCAAGGGCAAGAGCGCCGACATCCTGATTGATATCCAGAAGCCCGACGCCAAAACCATCCTCTTCCGCAAGAACCGCGCGGAGATCTTCAATCCCCGCATTAATCAGATCCAGGAATACGACCTGGAGGAAAAAAGCAACCTTGTCGAGCAGTTCTTCCTGTTAGGTTTCGGCACCGACACTGACCGGCTGAAGAAAGAATATGAGCTGAAGTTCTTGAAGGAAGAAAATCTCGACGGCGATACGACCGTGGTGCTCGAGTTGACCCCGCGCTCAGAAGAGACCTTGGCGCAAATCTCCACGATCACCCTCTGGGTCAGCGAAGAGTCCTGGCTCCCCGTGCAGCAGAAGTTCTTGCAGCCGGGCGGCGACTACTTTATCGCCCGCTACACCAACGTCAAAGTCAACCGCGCCCTTCCCTCTTCCGCTTTCCAGATTTCCGCCAAAGACGCCAAGCGCGTGAAGATGAATTAGGCTCGCCGGCTGGGGAGACCGTCCCTGAGCTGACTCCGACGGCGACGGTGATTCACGAGATTGACGAGTGGATCCCAGAGGAAGCGGCCTCCAATCCCTCGCTGGTCGGGAAGCGGGGGACTTTCATTATCGTTGTTGAATTTCTGCCTCTTCCGCTCTAGAATATGGGTGTTCGGGCTTGACACTTTCAGGCTGATCATTAGGAAGCGGGCGGGACCGCCCGACGTGCTGCGGGTCCTTGACCTGAGTAGCGCCAGGGACGGCACGTGGGGAGGACTGGTCTCGAACCAAGGGGCGAAATTCCGAATCTTGAAGGACGAAAACCAATTCGAAACCCATGAAGGAGGATGTCCGATGTACAAGAAACTCGTAATGGTTGCAGTCACGCTCTTGGCATTTGGCTGTCTGGCGTTTGCAGCGGGCAAAACGTGGACGGGCACGGTCAGCGACAGCCACTGCGGCGCCAAGCACGCCGAGGCCAGTGACGCCGCGGCCGCTTGCGTGGCCAAGTGCGTCCAGGGCGGAGCAAAGTACGTTCTGGTGTCGGGCGGCACGGTCTACCAACTCGACGCCCAGGACAAGTTCGCTGATTTCGCCGGAAAGTCGGTGAAGGTTACAGGAACAGTGAAGGACGGTGCCATCACCGTCGAATCCGTTGAAGCAGCGATGTGAAGGACTCCACCTAAACCGGCTACTGGCCGGGATTCCTGATCGTTGAAGAAGGCCGGCCGCCACGGCGACCGGCCTTTTCCGTTTCGCTCGCCTTTGCCCAGATCGCCAGAATCCGATGGCCTCGGCACTCATCGAATGCTTTGGTGTGGGAGGATTCTCGAAACTCCTGCCTCCATCGAGAGGGCGTTCCTCGACAGGAGGCACAGCCGATTCCATTCTTCAGGAGGTTTGAAGTGAGCAGAATCACCTACTTGTTTCTTGCCGTTTTTCTCGCTGCGGGCATCAGCCTGGCGGCGCCCAAGCAGCAGACGTTCGTGGGCAGCATCAGCGACAGCATGTGTGGCTTGAAACACATGATGCCCGGCCAGAGCGACAAAGATTGCACGCTGGAATGCGTCAAAGCGGGCAGCAAATTCGTCCTGGCCGACACCGCGAACAACAAGGTTTACCAGCTCAGCGATCAGCAGAAGCCGAAGGCTTTCGCCGGAGAGAAGGTGAAAGTGACCGGCACGCTGCAGGGCGACACTATCCAGGTGTCCTCGATCGCCGCGGCAAAGTGACGCCGTGGGGTCTTTCTTTCACGAACTCGACTAGCGGCCGGCGGCCAGTGGACCTGCCGGCCGGACCTCGCTCGCCGCCCGCGCTGGTTATCCGCTATAATTCTGGATTCACAGGATCGTTGTCTTTGGGAGGAAGAATGGAACAATCCCCTAGCCCGCAGCCCGCACAGAAGGAATGGAAAGTCCGCCGGGTGGGAAGCACAACGTTTGCGATTTCCAAACCCAAGCGCAGCCGACGCAAGCTGCGCCAGACGCGCTTGAAGAACAAGCGGCGGGCGCGCTGAGAGAAGCAGCCCGCCTCACCCGCGAACCGGCCACCGAGAGCGACGAGGGCCCCGAAGGCCTTGCCGAGGCCAGCGGAGAACCTTTCCGCTCCAGGCCAGTGCTGGCGGTGGCGGGAGTCGGCACGGCGCGGCCGCTTCCCCAGGCGTCGCGCGCGAGAGTCTGCTGAACCTCCCTGCTCGGCCGAGCATCCAATCACGCAGCGAGAACCCAATCCATGGTCCACATTCTGCGGCAGTACGGGCACACGCTGATCTTGGTGACGGTTCTGGCAGAAAATCTGGGACTACCCGTACCCAGCTACGCCTTGGTGCTGGTGGCGGCCGCGCTCGCCCCAGAACTCCACCTTAGCCTAGGCGGCATTATTCTTGTCTGCGCCCTGGGAGCGCTGATCGGCGACGGCATCTGGTACGTCCTCGGCCGCCAGAGAGGACGGCCCATCCTGCGCACGCTCTGCTCGGTCTCGCTCAACCCTGACTCCTGCGTCAGCCGCACGGAAAACATTTTCGCGCGGCATGGGCTGAAGTCGCTCCTGGTCGCCAAGTTTCTTCCCGGCCTGAATACCGTGGCGCCCCCGCTCGCCGGCATGCTACGGATCTCGCCGCTGCGGTTCCTCCTCTTCGATCTGGGTGGAATCGCGCTTTGGGCAGGCTCGGCGTTGGTGCTCGGCCGGGCGTTCCATTCCCAAGTCGAGTGGCTGCTGGAATGGCTCGCCGCGTTTGGCCGCACAGGAGTCCTGATTGTCGGCTTGACCGTGGCAGGCTGGCTACTGCTGAAATGGATCGAGCGTCGGCGCTTCTACCGCCTCCTGGAGAGCTCGCGCATCTCCGCGCCGGAACTCAAGAACCTGCTGGCCCAGGGCGACTTAGTCATCGTCGTCGACCTCCGCACCGACCTGACGTATCGGACCGACGGGCTGAAGATTCCCGGCGCCATCCATATTCCTCCCGGAGAGCTCCCTGCCCGATTCGGCGAGATTCCGCCCGGTCGGCCCGTAGTCATGTACTGTACCTGACCGAACGAAGCCACCAGCGCCAGGATGGCGCGGCTCCTGCTCGACCGGGGATACAAGGATGTCCGACCCTTGCTCGGCGGGTTCGACGCCTGGGTGGAATTGGGCTATCCCGTTGAGCCCCACCAGGCTCTGGCTGCTCAAGCCGCAACTGTTTCCGGCGCCGGCACTTCCGGATAATTCGTCGCCAATGCAACTCTTCTCGGCGTGATAGACTCTATTTAGGGGGGGCTTGTCGTCGTAGAATCGTCAAGGAGAAGGAAGTTGATCAGGAACAGTTTTCAGGGCCGTGTCGTAAAGAACATCCTCGCCGGCATCGCCGCGACGGTTTTGGTGTGCCTGGCTGCGAACGGCGCGCGCGCCGCGGAGAAGCCTTTGAGTCAGGATGATGTTCTACTCCTCCTCCTCGGTGGGGCGCCAACAGAGCGGATGGTGACGCTGGTCGAGCAGCGCGGGATCGATTTCAAGATGAACCCCGACCTCGCCAAAAAATTCCATGATGCCGGCGCCGACGACATCGCCATCGAGGCCCTCCAGAAGGCTGGCGCCAAGGGGTCAGCTCCCCCTAGCCCAGGCCCGGCACCGAGTGCAGCACCCGCCGCGGCCCCCCCGCCGACCGCCGCACCCTCGGCTCCTCCCGCTTCCAAGGAAGCCGACCTCGACCGGAAGATTGCCGCTACCTACGCGCGCGACCCGACCGAGCATCCGCTGGCGCCGCCATTCTCGCTGGCGGATTTTAAGGGAAAGAACCTCAGCTTGGCCGACGACAGCGGCAAAGTCGTGCTGGGGAATTTCTGGGCCACCTGGTGCCCTCCCTGCCGCACGGAGATCCCCAAGCTGATCGAACTCCAGGACGAGTACGGCCGCCAAGGCTTTCAGGTGATCGGCATTGTCGTGAACGATACGAAAGATGCGGTCAACGAATTCTTCAAGATGATCCGGCCGAACTATCCGGTGGCGATGGTCACCCAGGACATGCGGCGGAAGTACGAAGGCCTCGTCAGCCTGCCGACGAGTTGGCTCATCGGCCGCGACGGGCGAGTCTACGCCAAAGTCGCCGGCGCGCCCGCAGACCTGGCGGAATTCGACGGCATCATCAAGAGACTGCTCGCCGAGCACCCTGCTGAGCAGCAGATCGCGTCCAACCAACCGGAGGCGGCTCCCCCGGCGGCCGCCAAGCCGGCAGCATCCGGGTCACAGCCGAAGTCGAAGGATCCGCGTGTGCTCTCCGACCCGAGCCCGCAGGAAATCCAGCGCATCATCCAGGAGTTTGCCGCCAAGGAAAAGATCTTCAAGGAGGCCCGGGATAACTACACTTTCCACCAAATCAACAAGCTGGACCAGTTGGATCCCGACGGAAACGCGATCGGAACCTTCCAGCAGGAGTGGGACATCCTCTACGACGACGCGGGCAAGCGCCTCGAACGCGTCACCTATGCGCCGCCCGACACGCTGAAGGGCCTCTCCGTAACCAAGGAAGACCTCGACTCGATGCGCAACATTCAGCCCTTCGTCCTCACGACCGAGGAGTTGCCCGAATACGACGTGAAGTATTTGGGCCACGTGCGGGTGGATGAGATTACGGCCTACGTCTTCTCCATTCGCCCCAAGGAAATCAAGAAAGACCGCCTCTACTTCCAGGGGACCGCCTGGGTGGACGATCGTGACCTGCAAATCGTCAAGACCGAAGGCCGGATCGTCCCGGAACTCAAGACCAAGAAGGGGGAGAACCTCTTCCCGCGTTTCACTACCTATCGGGAACAAATCGATGGTAAGTTTTGGTTCCCGACATACACCTATGCCAAGGATACGCTCTACTTCGCGGCGGGCTCGAAAGATATCAAACAGGTGATCCGCTACACCGACTACAAGCAGTTCAAGTCGAAGGTCCGGATCCTCGCGACGGAAGCTACGGACACGCCTTCCCCGCAGCCGAAGGAGCAACCGCAAGCCAAGAAGTAGTGGGTCGCTTGGGCGCCTCGAGCGCCCCGTGCGCGAGAAAGCCTGTCCCGGCGCGACGGTGGGTGTCGCCTTCCTGATACAATCGGTCGTGTGAAGCAGCCCAGTCTCGCTTGGCGGATCGTGCTCGTGCGGCCGCGCAATCCCCTCAACATCGGCGCGGCGGCGCGCGCCATGGCCAACTTCAGATTCCGCGAGCTGGCCGTCGTCAGGCCCTACGATCCGGTCTGGCAGGCGACACGCTCCGCCCTCGGCGCGGAGGAGATCGTCCAATCGGCGCGTGCCGTGGAGACTCTGCTCGACGCCATTGGCGATGCGACGCTCGTGATCGGCGCCACCTCCGGCTCGCGCCGCACCCTCGACCGCGAACTGATCCCACTGCAGGAACTGCCGGACTGGCTGCGGGCGAGCGCCGGCAAACACCGCCGCGCCGCGCTACTCTTCGGCTCCGAAAAGACGGGCCTCTCGAACGATCACCTGAGCTACTGCCACGCTCTGGTGCGCATTCCCACCGTCCCGACCTGCCCCTCGATGAACCTGGGCCAGGCCGTCGCGGTCTGCTGTTACGAACTGGCGCGCGCGGGAGCCGTGGCCGTCCGGCCGCCTGCCTCGCGCGTCTCTCTCTCCGATCCTGCCAGCCTCCATTCGCTCGAACACGTCTTCGCGCGCGCCGCCCACGTTCTCGATGCGGTCGGCTATCTGAAGCCCAAAAGCCGCGCCGCCACACTCCTCAAGCTCCGCAGGCTACTGCTCGACCTTAGCCTGACGAATAACGACTCCAGAATCCTCGGCGGTGTGCTGGCGCAGATCGAGTGGAAGCTGGAGCAGCAGGATCGAGGATTCAGGATACAGGCATCAAAATACGGGAATCAGCAGGCTGAGGGATAAATGAAGAAATCACATCCGGGAGTCAGTCCCGCGCCATGTTGGTTGGCAAGCGACGCAGTCCGCAACGCAATTCATCATTCAGAATTCATCATTCGCAATTCGCCCTTCAGCGGCCTCGCTCAAAATCTCTTGAGGATCCGGACCGTCTCGCGGTGACCAGCTCGCTCCGCTTCTTCGAGGGGCGTGGTGTAATCGTCCACATCGGTCCGGGCGTTGGGGTCTGCGCGGTGCGCAAGGAGGAGTTCGACCAGCGGGGCATCATTCAGAGCGGCCGCGTAGTGGAGCGGCGTGTAACCGTTCACGCCGCGTTGCTGAATATCCGCACCGAAGGAAAGGAGCAATTCCACGATTTCCGACTTGTCCTCGCGCTGCGTCGAGAGAGCGGCGATCAGCGAGGGAAAGCCCGCGTGATCTCCATAATTGGGGTTGGCGCCCAGCTCAAGGAGTGTTCTGATGAAAGGCAAAGGGCTCCAACAGATGGCGTATTCGAGGATAATTTCACCCACGCCTCGCGGGCCGCGACAGTTCGGAAAGTTCGGCGGGTTGCCAAGCAGCTTTTTCAGCGTTTCCAGATCGCCTCTGACGTATGCCTCGTGAATGGCAATCCCTTTGTGCATGGCAAGCTCGATTCAGTGAAGTTGCGCGTCTGCTTGCTACCTCTAGTAGCATAACGCAATAAGACCTCCCTAGCGCGTGATCGACTCTGAAGTCTTGCGAATGCCGCCGCCCAAAGCGAGCAGAACAGGGTGTGCGGTGACCACACCCAATTTGGATTTGAATTCAGCCCTTGCTTGCCTGGGAGGGCACTTGCACGAGCGTTTCAACAGGGATGAATGCGGGGCGGGTTTGCGGGGCGCGCCAATTGTCGAGCATGGCGACTTGCTGGACGCAGGAGACGGTGCAGCGCGGCGCGCAGGCTTTCTCGGTGTGGTATTCGTGCGCGCGGATGGCGGGGGAGTATTTCTCGAGCGGGATGGCCGGAAAACCGCGCTGTTGCGAGCAGTAGTGCACCAAGCCATCCTCGCAGACGTAGAGGTAGCGGCTGCCGGCGCGGCACCGCCAGTCGTTGGGCAAGCCGCGGGAGATGTTCTGCTGGAAGCGGTTAAAGCGCGAGTACGAGCGCTTCCCCATTTCCATGATCTCGGCGTAAATCTCCTGCTGGCGCGCGCTGAGCGGCTGGAGCTGGCCGGTGTGGTCGTGCAGGATGCCGACCGTCGAGGTAAAGCCCAGCTCGAGGGCTCGGCGGGCCACGGCCAGCGCATCCTCGGGATTGCGCACCGCGCTGCCGATCACGGAATTGATGTTGACGTGAAAGATGGCGTGCTCGGCGAGCATTTGGAGCTTGCGGTCGAGGACTTTCAGGCTTTTCTTGGAGACGTCGTCCGGCATCACGTTGTCGATCGAAATTTGCAGGTGGTCGAGCCCCGCGCGGTTCAGCCAGTCGATGCGCTGCGGCGTGAGCAGATAGCCGTTGGTGATCATCCCCGCCAGGATGCCATGGCCGCGGATGCGCCGGATGATCTCCTCCAATTCAGGATGGAGCAGAGGTTCGCCGCCGCTGAGGCAGATGATCGTGGTGCCGAGCGAGGCCAGCCGGTCCACGCGCCCGATCATCACTTCCGTGGGCACGGGCATCGAGGCAGCGTCGTACTCATTGCAGTAAGCGCAGGAGAGATTGCAGCGGC
>JAIQGB010000456.1 GCA_020072905.1 Terriglobia bacterium
GATGAGGCCGGCACGCTGCATCTCGTCGGCGATCTGCTCGCGGCTGTAACGGTCCTCCGTTTCGAGGAAATGCTGGGCGAGTTGCTCGCTTCCCGCCCGGCCGAAGACGAGCAGGGTGCGCGCCGCCGCCTCGCGCACCATCCAGTGAGGATCGGTCAAGCGCTGCGCCACTTGTTGCGCCTGAGGGAGGAATTTCCGTTTGGCGAGCGCCCGCACAGCGTGCAAGCGCACGAACCACTGGCTGTCCTCGAGCAGCGTCAGCAACACCGGCGTCGAGCGTGGGTCACTGAGGTACGAGATGACCGGCGCGGCACGAGCGCGGACGTCGGGGTTCTCGTCAAAGCAGAGCTGGCCCACGAAGACCTCCGCGAGCTCAGGGGGGAAGTTCTTGGCATCCAGCACGAAATCCTCTTCCATGGTGGATTGACGCTCCACCATCTCGCGGATGATATCGGTGGCCAGAAAGCGCACACGGCGGTGGGAGTGGGTAAGGGAAGAGAGGAGCCCGGGCGCCTGCTTGAGGGGGAAGCTGACCAGGGCCGTCTTGACGCTCCGCAACGAGAGGCGAGCGGCGGGCTTCAGGAGGACTTCGTGCAGCCGCTCCAACAGCGGCCCAAAGCTGTCCGGCTCCTTAATGGCCGCTAGCGACCTCACCGCCACTGCCTGGACGTCCGGGTGCGGATCTTCCAGCGCCTTCACCAGCAGAGGCCAACTGGGGCGGTGTTGCACAAGGCCCAGATTGTCCGCGGCCTTCGCCCGAATCAGGAACTTGAGCCGGCCCACGCGCTGGAGGAGCCCCTCGGGCTGCCCCAGCGCGTCGCGGAATGAGGCGACATCGAACTCGCCGCCCAGCCGCTTCTGCCAGAGCTTGACCAAGCCGAGATCCTCCGAGAGGCGCCGCAGGATGGGCACTTGATCCGCCGTGGGTTTCTTCTCCAGGCAGAGTTGTTCGAGGACGTAGTCGCGGTCGAGACCTGAGATGCCCTTGAGAACATCGAGGCCCCTGGCGTATTCGAGCTTTTGGGCAAGCAGGGAGGCGATGACGGGACTGTACCTTTGGCGGAGATCATCAATGCGACGGAAATATCTCTCCCGCCGCTGGCGTCGAGCAATGGCCATGATGATCAGCGCGCCCGTGCCGAGCAGCACGATGATGACGATCGCGCTCACGACCTCGTAGATATGCTCGATGAGAAAGGGCATAGACTATGAAAACCAGCGTCGAGTGCCGTCGACCGCTCTCACTCGCGCCGACCTGCCGGGGACAACACACGGCCGCCGGGGCGGGACGCCGGAAGGAGCACCTCTTCGCTCCGACGGGCTGCGCCCGCTGGGTTGACTCTCATCGGCGGACTCGACGAGTAATCGACCACGTGAAGCCTGGACTTGAGTACGTGAGTGGAGACCGAGCCACGAGCCATGCTGCAAAGTCATAGCCATCTCGGATCGGCGGGCAAGGCCACAACCCCCGCCGGCCCATTGGCGCGTAGGTCTCAGTCCCTGACTGTGAAATCCTTATGTCGCAATCGAGCGGACGGGGACCCGTCCAACGAGCGGGCGAATTATAAGGCCGATACAAAGCAAACGCCAGAGGTCTTCGGCGAGCAGAAACAACTGGATTCGCTTCCCAGCGAACCCCCGCCGATAAGACCGGCCCCGTGTCGCTTCCTCGCCGATAGCAGGCATGTTCGGACCGATGCGGTATGGTCTGGCGGAGTTGCGGAGGGGGTTTACCGGACAACCGGCAGGCCAGCCTTTTCCCAGCCTGCCAAGCCATCCTCGTAAATCTTGACCTTGTCGGGGCTGAAGCCATTGGCGAGCAGAACGCGGCCGGCTGACCGGCCGCCAGCACAGACGTCGCCTGCCGCCCGGCCGCTTTCGTAGAGAACGATGGTGCGGTCTTTGGGCAGGGTTTTCCGACGCGCCTCGATCTGTTCCACGGGAATGTTGACGGCTCCCGGGATGCGCCCGGACTTGAATTCGCTGCTCTCCCGCACGTCCACAAAAAGCGCCTGCGGCGCAGCCTTGAATGCTTGGCGCGCCTCGGCGGTGTGGATCAGGTCGGGCGTTTTCTTCTGCGCGTCGACCTCACTGCACCCCGCTGCCGAGGCTTGGAATTGCGAGAAAGAGGCGATGCTGCTGTTCGCCAGCGGGTCTGAAGACGCCAAGGTCGAGGTCGTCCCCGGAGCGCTCGACGACGCGGCTGTCTGTTGTCCGGAAGGCGCGCCCGGCACGGCGTGACGCGCCAACTCCTGGTCAATGAGCTGTGCGAACTCGGGATAGCGCATGGCTCCCGAGATCATCCTCGAGCCGACAAAGAACGTCGGTGTCCGGTCCACTCCCAGCGCCTTCCCGTCTTCCACGTCTTCCCGAACTCGCGCCGCCATCGCCCCGCTGGAAAGGCACTGGCGGAACTGCTCGACGTTGAGGCCCAGCTTTCCAGCGTACTGCAGGAGCGCTGTATCACTCAGGTCCGTCTGGCCACTGTAAAACTCCTCGAGCGCTTCCCAGAATTTCCCCTGTGCGGCCGCGCATTCGGTTGCCTCGGCGGCCTTCTCGGCGTAGGCATGGATCCGCGGGAGAGGAAACTGCCGGAAGACGAAGCGGATCTGCTTTCCGTATCTCTTGCGGATCTCACGCGCCGTCGCTTCCGCGGCACTGCAAGCCGGACACTGAATGTCTCCAAACTCCACCACCGTGACGGCAGCGCGGGGATCGCCCGTCAAGTGACTGTCCGCCCGGACGAGGTGCTTGGCGAGCGCCTCCGCGGAAGCTTGCTGAGGCGCCGAGGGAGTCCCCGAACGGGCGAGCCACACGAACGCCGGCACACCCACTAGCAGCCAGATGGCGAACGTGACCAGATGCCGGCGCATCACCTCCCGCGCGGCAGCCGGTTCCGGATGAGGCAGCGGACGGAAAACGTCAAAGAGAGCGAGCCCGAAGATCAGAGTTACAGTGATGGCGGAGATGACACACCAAGTAC
>JAIQGB010000058.1 GCA_020072905.1 Terriglobia bacterium
CTTACGGCGATGGGCACAGCGAGAAACTCCTGGGGCAGCTCGTGCGCGCCAATCCCGGCAAGCGGATTCATACGGCCTCGAAGATTCCGCCCAAGAATCTCCAGTGGCCCAGCCGTCGCGAGTACTCGCTGGACGATTGCTATCCACCCGAGCACATCGAAGAGTACGTGAACAAGAGCCTGAAGAACCTCGGCCTGGAGAGCTTGGACCTCATCCAGTTCCACACCTGGGAGGACGAGTGGGAGGAGGACCACCGCTGGGTCAAGGCGATCGACGACCTGCGCCGCCGGGGACTCATCCGCGCCGTGGGCATCAGCATCAACCGCTGGGAGCCCTGGAACGGCGTGCGGGCGGTGCGCAGCGGGCTGATCGATGCCGTGCAGGTGATCTACAATATCTTCGACCAGAATCCCGAAGACGATCTCTTCCCGGCCTGCAAGGAGATGGATGTGGCCGTCATTGCGCGCGTGCCCTTCGACGAGGGAACGCTGACGGGCACGTTGACGGTCGCGGTCACGAAGAAGCTCATCGAGCAGGGAATCCTCGGGTCAGCACGATCATTCCGGGCATGCGCAAGACCGCGCACGTCGAGTCAAATTTCGCCGCCAGCGATGCGCCTTCACTCGCGCCGGACCTGCATGCGCAGCTCAAGAGCCATCGCTGGGACCGGATGCCGACCCAGTGGTCGCAATAGCGGCCCTGCATCGGGTGGCAGTTTCGGGGCAGGGAATTCATGAGGAGGAAGGCTTTCATGAGCAACAAATCCGATCTCTCTCGTCGTGACTTTCTCAGGGACGCCACGGCTGGCGCGGCGGGAGCCGCAGTCCTGAGCGGCCTCGCATCCTCTCGCGTCTTGGGCGCGAACGACCGGATCCGGGTCGCGGTTCTCGGCTCGGGCGGGCGGGCCCAATACGTCGGGGGGCTCTTCAACCACGTTCCTTCGAACGAGATCGTCGCTGTGTGCGACGTCTACAGGCCGCACCGCGAAGAAGCCCTAAAGCTCGCCGCGCCGGGCGCCAAGACTTATCTTGACTATCGCGAGGTGCTCGACCGCAAGGACATCGACGCCGTGCTGATTGGCAGCCCCGATCACTGGCACAAGCAGATGCTCCTCGATGCGTTGCGCGCCGGCAAGGACGCCTACCTCGAAAAACCCATCATGCACTCCATCGAAGAAGGCGTCGAGATGGTGCGCGCCGTCGAAGAATCCAAGCGCGTCGTGCAAACCGGAACCCAGCAGCGGAGCTGGGAACACTACATCTTGGGCAAACACCTCGTCGATTCCGGGAAGCTCGGCCGGATCATTTACGTGCACACCTACTGGTACCAGAACTATCTGGAGTGGACGGGAACCCCGTCCCCCGTCGACACGGCCGAGCTCGATTGGAAGAAGTGGCTGGGCAGCGCGCCGGATCAGCCCTTCAGCGCCGACAAGTTTCATCTCTGGCGGCACTACTGGGATTTCGGCGGCGGCATCTTAACCGACCTCTTAACGCATTGGATCGATGTTATCCAGTGGTATATGGGCCAGCCGGCGCCGCTGACCGCCACGACGACCGGCCGGACATATCTCTTCAAGTGGGAGGCGCCGGACGCGGTCACCTCGACCTTCGAGTTCCCGGGCGATTTCATGGTGACCTTCACCGGGGCCTACAACAGCAGCATCGACGACGGCGGCATCGAGTTTCACGGCAGCGAGGCCACGCTAAAGATCGACCGCGCGCACCTGGCCGTCTATCCTGAGGGCAGGGAGTGGGTTCCTGGCACGAATGCTCCGGAGCCGGAAATCTTCGTTCGCTCGGAGCACGATGGAACCCTTGACCATGTGAGGAATTTCCTGGAATGCGTGCGCAGCCGCAAAACGCCCAACGCGCCCATCCAGGTCGGCAATGAGGCGGCGCGCACGTCGTGGATCGGTGATATCGCCTTGAAGCGCGGCACAAAGGTCAGCTGGGACGCCAGCAGTGGGCGGGTGGTTTAGGACGTGGATGGCGTTTTGCGCGCCGCGAGGCCGCGTGGCTGGTAGGAGGCGCTGCATGTGTTTCGCGAGGGAGGTTCGCATGTCCGCTCGTAACCTGCTCCTGGCCTTTCTGCTCCTCACCCTCGCCGGGTTCACCAACCGCCCGGCCCGGGCGGAGGAGCCGGTGCCTTCCAAGGCTCTTTACAATACCTTTTCGGACGAAGAAGAGATGTCCATGGGCCGGGAGGCGGCGCAGGATGTCGAGAAGAAATACACGATCCTCAATGACGCGGCACTCGAGCCTTATTTGCAGGATGTCGGCCGCCGTGTAGCGGAGGCGTCGCGCCGTCCCAAACTGGATTATCACTTTAAGGTCGTCGACACCTCCGCGGTCAATGCGTTCTCTCTGCCCGGGGGCTACGTGTACGTCGACCGGGGCCTGCTGGATTTTGTCGGGACCGAGAGCGAGCTCGTCGGCGTCCTCGCGCACGAGGTGGGGCACGTGGTGGCCTACCACAGCATGAACGACGTGGCGCGCCGCTGGCTCGTCGACCGCCTGGTGTATGAAGGCCAGAAGGCTGGCCTCATGAGCGACCAGCAGATTCACGACATGCTGCAGCAATACGGTGGCGCGGCGCTCCTCTTCGTCAACCGCAAATTCAACCGGGAAGAGGAGAACGAGGCGGACCTGCTGGGGCTTTACAACACAGAGCGCGCAGGTTGGGATCCGGAGGGGCTGGTCACCTTCCTCAACCAGCTGACGGAGTTCGGCGCCGATCGCGATATCGTCAAGCTGCTGCTGCGCCGGCATCCGTTGCCGGAGGAGCGCGTCGAGACCCTGAAGAACGAGTTGAAGCAGCACCCATCGCCTGCGGGCCTGAAGCGCAACAGCTCGGCTTTCCGAAGAGTCAAAGAACAATTGAAGCTTCTGCCGCCCTCGCCTCCTCCCCCGGCAGAGTGAGTGACATCGTGTGGGGTGCCTCCTCAAAAGCCAGGAGGCGTTCGTGACTTCCTCGATCTGGAGAACCTCGTGGAAAAACAGCAAGCCTACCGGCGCTATCTCGAGGCGGGCCGGCGGATCGTTGACCAGATTCTGGCCACGCAGGCGGAGAACATTTTCAGGGCGGCGGAGATCTGCACCGACTCGATCGCCCCGGGCGGCTGGGTGCATTGCTTTGGGACAGGGCATTCCCGGATGGCGGTGGAGGAAATGTTTCCGCGTATCGGCAGCCTGGTGGGCTTTCATCCCATTGCGGAGCTCTCGCTCACTTCTTACCACAATGTGGTGGGCACGAACGGCCTGCGGCAGGCGTTGTATCTGGAGCGGGTCGAAGGGCTGGCGGAAGTCATTCTGAAGAGCTTCCGCTTCGGGCCCAGGGACAGTTTCATCGTGGTTTCGAGCACCGGCATCAATGCGGTGCCGATCGAAATAGCTCTCGGCGCACAGGCGCGCGGCTTGAAAGTCATGGCCATCACTTCGGTGGCGCACGCCCGCGCCACCAACAGCCGGCACCCTTCCGGGAGGCGGCTTTTTGAAATCGCCGACGTGGTGCTCGACAATTGCACGCCGCCTGGCGATGCGCTCGTCACAGTCGAAGGGGTGCGCTATCCCGTGGGCCCGGGTTCAACCATCGGCGCTGTGGCCATCATGAACGCGCTCAAGTGCCAGGTGGCGGAAAACCTGGCGGCGCGGGGAATTCAGCCGGACGTCCTCCCCAGCCCCCACGTGGTCGGCGACGAGCATGCGGCGGAAGAGTTCGAGCGCGTCCTGGAGGCTTACCACGATCGCGCGCAGAAACTCTGAACTGGGGCGTTCACCGAAATGATGAGGTCGGCTCATGCCTGACAAGCTCCTCCCCGTGACCACCGTCGGCAGCTAGTCCTGGCCGGGATGGTACTACCTGGTGATGGCGGCCGCCGAGCGCGGCGAGATGGGTTCGCAGGACATCGAAGAGGCGTTGAACGACGCGGTCGAAATCGCCCTGCAGGATCAGATCGCCGCGGGCGTCGACATTCTCACTGACGGCGAGATGCGGCGTATTGATTTCATCGTGAGTTTTCCACGCCGGCTGCGCGGCATCCGCGAACTCCCTGTGGCGCGGCGACTGCCGCCCGACGGCCACGATCAGAGGGCGAAATATAGCATCGAATCGGAGCTGGCTTGCCCGGAAGGATTGGGCATCGTCGAAGAATTCCGCTTTTTGCGGGGGCGCACGCCGGCTCCCGTGAAAGTGGCGGTGCCGGGTCCCCACACGCTGGCGGGGCGGCTGGCACCCGACGGCAAAATCTACAAGTCGCGAGAGGACGTGGGCTGGGCGCTGGCGACGATCGTGCGGCGGGAACTCGACGAGCTGGCGAAGGTGGGGGCGGATTTCATCCAGCTCGATGAGCCTTCCATCGCCTGCTACAAGGAGAACCTTCCTTCTTTCCTCAAGATCTTCAACGAGACGGTCAAAGGGATTCCCTCCAAACTGGCCATTCATCTCTGCTTCGGCAACTTCCGCGCCCGGCCCATCGGCTTGCGGACCTACGCACCGCTCTTTCCCGACTTGCTGCAACTGAACGTCCAGCAGTTCGTTCTGGAATTTGCCAACCGCGAAATGGCCGAGGCGGATCTATGGCAGCGGTTTCCGAACGATCGCGAACTTGCCGCCGGCGTCGTGGACGTCAAGAATCACATCGTCGAGCCCGTGGAGACGATCGCGGACCGCATCCGCCTGCTGCGCAAGTTCGTCCGGCCTGACAAACTCTCTCTCGTGCCCGATTGCGGATTCAGCCAGACGCCGCGCTTCCTGGCGTTCCCGAAATTGTGCAACCTCGTGAAAGCTGCCGCAATCGCCCGACACGAATTAGGCGGTTGAATTTCCCGCGGCTGCGAATCCCGATTCGGCAGGCGCACAGGGAGTTGGCCTGTCATGAGTCGCTCCATCGGATTAGACCATAACCGCTCCGCCGGCAACATCCAACACAATGCCGGTGATCCAGCGGGCGTTATCAGTGGCGAGAAAAAGAGCCGCGCGCGCGACGTCATCCGGCATCCCGAGGCTTTTTAGCGGATGGAGCTCCGCCAATGCTATTCGCTGCTCTTCGGGAATACGCTGTTGATTTCGGGCAGTCAGTATCGTTTCCGGCGCTATACAGTTCGCCCGGATGCCATGCGGACCCGCCTGGGCAGCCACGTCCTGCGTCAGTATTTGTATGCCCGCCTTTGCGGCGGCGTAGGGGATCGGAGATCCAGGGTGAGGCCGGCGGCCGGCGGCAGAGGAGATTGTTATGATGTTGCCGGCCTTGCGTTCTTTCCTTCCTGGAAGGACACTCTTGATTGTCAGGAAAGTCGCTGTCAGATTGCCATCGATGGATGCGCGCCAGCCCTCCTCGGTTATGTCTTCGAGCGGGCCGGGTTTGGTGAAGCTGCCCCCGGCGTTCGCAACGAGAATATCGATGGGTCCAAAATTCTGCTCAACCTGATGCCTCATCGCTTCGATTTCCTTGAAACTGGTTACATCCGCCGCCACCTGCGTTACGACTCCACCAGCCCTTTCGATGTCTGCCCGCACTGCTGAGAGTGCCGCCGCGTCCCTTCCATGCACTGCGACTTTCGCGCCGCTGTCCGCGAAAACCCGGGCGATGGCGGCGCCAATACCGCGCGAACTGCCCGTTACCAAGGCGACTTTGCCTTTCAACTGAACCATAGGCCCTCCTCTCTCACATCGTATGAGCAGCCAAAGTTAGCGCATTCATTCAACCTTTAGGATCGCTCTGGCGCATGTCGTCGGGGCGTGAGTCGACTCAAAAGAGCCAGTGCCACACCGGCGAGAACCACGGCGATCGACATTGCAGGCGACGGCTGGAAAATCATCAGGGCAAGGATCGTCACGAGAAGCAAAACACGGATGCGCCAGGACGCCTTGACGGCCTTCCCGCCGAGAGTGGCTTTCGCCTCCGCGAAGCTGGCGGCAGTATCGCTGTTTAGAATTCGCTGGCCTCTGAAGAACGCTCTGCCAGTTAACAGGCCGCCGATTACGGCCATCAACAAGAAGGCGCCCAGAGACACGGCGATCCACCAACTGCCGTCGCCTGCTGTCACGGCTGCCATATAGAACCCCGTAATCAAGATCGTCAGATACGAAGGAAGCCCGATCCGCTGTACCAGCCGCTGCTCTCGAAGCGCCACAAGCAATTCGTGCTTTCCCGAGGAACTTTGGATTTGTCTGGAGACGTGCAATTCGATTGTCATCGCTGCTGTCAAACCCAGGACCGACAATACATGCAAGTATTCTGCGACCACATATATCATTGCTGCACTCTCCGGGCGTTGCGCACGTTCTTAGCCTTCGATCCAAAGACCGGAATGTCTCAGGGATGCCGCAAGACAATCACCGCTTTGCAACAAGAGGAAGAATCGCGTCAGGGGGGGAGTCGATGCGAGAATGCTTTCTTAGTCGCGGCTTCTTGTCATGCCTTCCACTCTACCCAATATACTTTAATGATGTCAAGTATCTATTATATTGAACTATCGGGAGGCTTGATCGATAGGGAGGGATCGCCTAACATGTGAGCATGCCCGATTCCAAGAGCAAGATGGCCCTGGCCCGAAGCGCATGGCGTTTAATGTTTGGTTTCCTGATGCGCACGGCCCCGGACCGAACCCGGAGCCTTGGACGACGCGGTTTGACACCCAACGATTCGCGCGCACTCTGGAGCCTGGACGCTGAAAAGGGACGAGCGATGCGATCACTTGCAGAAGAATGGGAGTGCGATGCTTCCAACGCGACCTGGATCGTGGATCGCCTGGAGAGAGCCGGCCTCGCGGAGCGCCAATCTTTACCCAATGACCGCCGTGTCAAACTTGTGGTGCTCACAGCGAAAGGCGTGAAGACAAAGGCAGCGCTGCATCAGGAATTTCACGCGCCGCCTGCAGAACTCTTCGAACTGGATCGGAGCGATCTCGAAACCTTGGCCGCACTCCTGAAAAGGCTCGGGCCGAAGAGTCGGACCGGAAAGTAAAAATCAAAAGAGCAATGGTAAGACTCAAGGGGGAGCGCATGGAAATGGATACGTTTCTTCCGCCCATAGAAAAGCCCAAAGGGATGATGATGAAGGTGGCGTATTATTTTACGCGCCGGCAATTTGGCAAGGTGCTTACACCATTGAAGGTACACTCCGCCCGATTGCCCCTTGCCTTCGGTCTGTTTTATTCGAAGATTGCTAATCTGGACAAGAAACTTCTCCTGCCGGCGGAGACGGTAATGCTGATCCGCGAACAGGTGGCGCGAATCAATGTCTGCCTTTTCTGTATCGATATCGCCCGAGCGTTTACGATCCAAGCATCGATGAACCAGGCCAAGTTCGATGCGCTAGAGAATTACGGCACAAGCCCTCTTTTTACCGAAGCAGAACGCGCGGCGCTCGAATATGTGACAGAGCTGACGAAGCATAAAAAGGTCAACCCGGACACTTTTGCTCGGATGTCCCGGCATTATTCCGAACGGGCGATCTGCGAGATCGTTTGGCTTGTTGCAAGCGAGCATCTCTACAACATGACCAATATCGGTCTGAATATCCATTCCGATATGGTCTGTGACATCAGTGGGAAGAAGAAATGATGTACGGTTTCGACTTTTCCATTCGCCGTAAAAAGAGGAGGCCCTGAGGAATAGCGCGTCAGAGGAGCGTAAAGGCGAGCCCCCTGCCCTCCCCTTCGGTGATAAGAAGTTCTATTCGAGGTTTTCTGCTAGTGCCGGGGCTATCTCGGGTTTGCCATATTTGGCGAACACGTCATTGAAGGCCTCGGCCACAAGCCCCTGCAATGTGTTGTTGTTTTGCACGGCGAGGATCTTGACCGCGACAAAAGATGGTGCGGAGGGCCGGAATCGAACCGGCACGTCCCTTGCGGGACAAGGGATTTTAAGTCCCTTGCGTCTACCAGTTCCGCCACCCCCGCACACTGGACACGATACAATTAGTCTGTCGAGAGTTCCACTGGCTTCTTACCCCCAGCGTGAAACTTGAAAACTCGGAGTGCCTTAGGCCTTTTGGCGGTTTGGATAGTGGAGCTACCCTGCGCAGGTCTTCACGGCAAAGGGCGGGATCGCAAGTGAGCCCGAGTTAATCCGCGACAACTGTACAATAAATGTGGCCTTCGTTTGCGACGGCCGAATTGCTCATCGTGACTATGGTGCCGGTTTCGACGTGGAGGATTCGCCGGTAATCTGCCACGCTCAGGAACTGAACGATCGCGAGAGCTTTGCGCTTTTTCTCTTCCTGTGTCGCTCCGTGCATTTCCAGGTACAGAGCCGGGTGGCAGGCCGCCAGCGTCTTCTGCATGCCGCGGAGGACGGCGAGCTCCATCCCTTCCACATCGATTTTGACGAAGTCCGGCCAGGGCAGGTTGTGGCGCGCAAGGTCGTCATCAAGGCAAACCACGGGAACCTCAACGGTGGCGGCCTCGGAAATGGTGCTTCGGATTTGCTGCACGATGGCGGGATCGCCGGTCGCTGCCCCGGGCATGCGCGGATCGTAAACCAGGGTAAGAGTGCTCTCCTCCTCTCCCAACGCACGGTTCAAGACGGTGACGTTTCGGAGCGCATTGAGCTGTACGTTCTCGAGCACGCGCTGGTAACTGGCGGGATGGGGTTCATACGTGACCACCACCTTGGCCTGCTGTGCAAAGAACAGCGTCATGATCCCCTGAAAGGCTCCAATGTCATAGACGACCTTGCCACTCAAGTTCAGGCTGCGCAAAAAGGCCTCTTCGATGTCGTTTCGCGCGGAGCGAGAGAAAGCGGCAGGGAGGAAACCCAAGCCCCCTTTGCGTTTCATCCCTCTGATCAATCCGTGCCGCACCGTGTAGATTCGATTTTCAAATAGTTTCTCGCTGAGGAACGAGATTATCTGGTCCTTGAGGGAAAAGTGCGAGTGTCGGAAATGCGGTGTAGGGTCCATGAGTCTGCGCTGCTCAGATTACATGACCGATCCGCGGCAATCCAGGTCAATCTGCCTATCGAACCCTCAAGACGATCTCCGACCTCTGCTCTGGGGCTCGCTTCACTCACACACTTCAATCCTACAGGGGGGATACGATGTACCAGGGCAATTCTATACCTTGTTTCTCAATCGCCATACTTGTTCTAACCTACTATACTTGTGAGCTTCCGCCAAAGCCGGTGAGGGCGGCTGGGGCGGGCACAGTTCTGCCCAGCGCTCAGTAAGGGCAAACCCCTCGACGTCCGGGCGGCGGGACCCGCCTGTGCCCCAGCAAGCCAGCCGGATGACCCCTTCCAGCCCTACCACGCCGCGATCATCGAGTTCCAGCCTGCAGTTCCGCGTCATAGATAGCCGAAATCGCCCAGGAACCAACGCAGTTTCCACAACGCCCGATCGTGGCAATAGAGACGGATACGCACATGGCGACAGGCATAGGGGGCCGGTTCGAGGACCAGAAAGGTGGCCGCTCGACAGGGCCTAGCGACGTGGCTGGCGGGCTCGAAGCGGACCACTTGAGCTCGGTGCAAGCCCTCGACCAGCGGGACCCCCTCTCTTGGGCGATTGCGCCCTTGAATCTCCATTCGCATGGGTACCCCTTTCTGAAAAGGCGGCCGGGACTGGAGAGCCCGGCGTAACTGAGGAATCTGCTCCTGGGTCAAGTCCCAGGGCGGAAGCTCCTCCGAGGAGCAAAGAGCGATGCCGTAGGCTTTGCGCAGGGTCCGATTGAAGGCGCGGGTTTCGGCCATACGCATCTCGTCGTGGTTGAAGATGAGGGGGGAGACGTTGCCAGGATAAGCGTCGCCATAGCCGACAAAGCCGCGGCACTTGGCAGACTTGTAGACGGTAGCCTTGAAGATCCAGAAGTTCTTGTCAGGACGGCAGAGTGAAATGACCGGCTCCACATGAATACCAGCGCAGCGCTTGTTGATTGCCAGATTCAAAAGGTCGCCATGAGTCACGTATCCCCGATCGTGTCCGAGTCGGGTGAGCGCTCTGCCCTGGGTAGGGAGCATAAGTGTTGATCGCTGAAAATAGATATAGACACTTACTTTCTTCATTCATCTCCCGTTGTGACCCTTTGTCAGGAGGTATTTGGGGGTTTATGGTAAGATCTGTCGTGAATGAGATTTGGGCCTTATCTAAAACAGCTGAGATTGGCGGCTGGTCTAACACAGGGCCAGCTTGCCCATAGCTGTCGCCTGACTACTGCCAACATTTACCAATTGGAGAAAAATAAGGCAGAATCGCCGACGCACCGTGTGTGTAGGTTGCTGGCACGCACCATGGGTGTGGACGGAAACGAGTTGTGGAAGCACGTCTTTGCGGCAAGGCTTGAGAAGTGGCTGAAGAGGGAAGGCTTTAGAACAATCCCGGAGGGTGCTGCATCCGGCCTATACGATCATTTGATCGTTAAGCAATACATGCATAAGTACCAAGACGTGCATCCTACATAGACAATTAGGATCGTGCCGGGCGGACCTTGTTGCTCGCATCCCATTATCGACAAACAGACACACTCACCAGGCGACAGCCGACTTATGCCCCCTGACACGAGCCTCGCCAATCTTCCCGATGGCCTCAGTGTTGACGTTGAGGATTACTTTCACGTCGAAGCATTTGCCGACCGTATTACCCCTGAGAACTGGCAGAACTTTCCTCCGAGGGTGGTCGGTAATACGCGGCGTGTACTGGACCTTTTCGGTCGTGCCGGGGTAAAGGGAACTTTCTTTATTCTTGGCTGGGTGGCCGACCGTGAACCGGGCCTTGTGCGGGAGATTGTAGACGCCGGGCATGAGGTGGGTTGCCATAGCTATTGGCACCGACGGCTCTGGCACATGACGCCTGCCGAGTTCCGCGCAGACACCCGGCGAGCATTGGACGTCATCCAGGATGCCTGCGGACGGAAGGTGGTTGGCTATCGCGCGCCTACCTTTTCTCTGGTGCGAAAATCACTTTGGGCGGTGGAGATCCTGGCTGAAGAGGGGTTCGTTTATGACTCCAGCGTGTTTCCCATCCACCATGACCTTTACGGCATGCCGGAGGCACCGCGGTTTCCTTTTTGCTGGAAGCCCGCCTCCGGAATAACCCTGTTCGAAATCCCGATGACGACCGTGCGCATCCTGGGTTGGAACTTTCCGCTTGGCGGGGGAGGTTACCTTCGCATTATGCCCATGTGTTATACCCGTTGGGGATTGGCCCGCATTCGAAGTCGGGAAGGCCAAGGGGCAGTAGTGTATTTCCACCCTTGGGAACTAGATCCTGAACAGCCCCATCTGGAGGGCCGGTGGCGTTCACGGTTCCGTCATTACATCAATCTTAAATCGATGGAGGATCGATTATCTGACCTACTCAGCCATGCCGCCCTGGTCCCCCTGTACGATTTCTTACAGGCTCATCTTGCCCAGGGCCCCCTACCTCCCTATTCGCTCGAATCCGCCTAGGCGTTGAGGCCTCGGCGCCGCGCGACAATCACCGTCGCCCTCACTCCACGGACCTTCACAGAGAGACGGCAATGCACTTCCTTGTCATTTGGTCAGGTACTTCCTGATCGGCGGACCGATTACCCGCGTGAGCGCGAGCGGCACGGCCCAGCGCCACAGAGCGGCCATGGCGCTCATGGTTCTTGAGGATGTCCTGACCGTCTCGATCTGGAGCTTATCGGTGGTCTCGGGCGAACCGATCAGGTAGAAGCCGTAATCATGGAGTTCAATCCCCCATTTCTTCTTGAATTGAACCTGGCCGGAATAGCGTGCCGAGCCGAAGTCGAAGACTTCCAGCCCTTGTTTGCAGGCCCACTCAATCAACTCCCAGTGGGCCAGGTCACTTGGCCGCTTCGGCCAGGCGCGAGGATCCGAGGCGATCACGAAGATATGAATCCGGCGCCCTGTCGTGGCCCCCAGTAGAATCGCTGCGGGCTGTTCGCCCGCCAAGACCCAGCTCGCGACGAGCCGATCGCCGATCCCTGCGGCGAGCTCGGTAAAGAATCGCCACGAATGAGGAGGCACCCCGAGCCGCTTCATGGAAGTCAGATAGAGATGATAGAAAGTCTCCGCAACGGCCGGCGCACCACGACGCACCTCGGCGGTGAGGCCGGACTTGCGTGCCTTGTTCACGCCTTTGCGGGCCTCGTAGCTGATCGCCTTCTTCCAGAGGTGCTCGGGATCGCCGAGGCCCAGCAACGCGTAAGAGTGCAGAGGCTGCATCTTCCAGCCCGCGGCGCCGGCCGCTGCTTCGCAACCGATCCCGCCGCGGATTTCGATGGAGTGGCAGGCCTCGCGTCGAGCCTCGCGAATCAAGACGTCGGTAAGCTGTCGGTACTGTTCCGAAGAGAGTGGCAGGGTGAGCGGGCCCCCGTACTCGCTAAAGGGCTGGGAGATGAGCCAACGGCGCCGTCGAACCCTGATCGACGGGAAGACGCCCACCAACTGGCCGCCGACGAGGAGCTTTAGATAGACACAATGGTAGCCATAAGCCTCCTCGAGGGTCCGACGGTAGCCCCACAAATGGCAGTATCGTCCCTCGGGATGACTCTCCACGAAGCTGTCCCAGAGCCGTGCGTCCTCGGGTGTGGCGTGCTGGACGCTCACAGGGCCCTCAGGGGCTTTGGTATCGGATCGGAAGTCAGACACGTGCATCGTTGGGCCGTTCGGCGGCTCAATGCGTAAAGATCTCGAAGGCGCGGACAAGCCAAACACCTTCGCGGAACTCCACAGCGACCTCAAAAATCCAGGCGAAGACGAGGAGCTCGGTGACGATCATCCATCGCCGATTATTGGCCAAGATAGTTTCAAGACGGGCGAGCAGCGGAGGTTCAAGCAGGTATCGGGCCAGGGCGTAGCCAATCAGGGCCAGAATCAGCCCGGCAATGATATCCGAAAACCAGTGCCCGCCCACGTACATCCGGGGCAGGGACACCAGCAAGGGCAACGCAACCCATAGAACCAACCCCGTCGTCCTATGAATCGAATAGATTCCCGCGGCGACAGATCCGTAAAGAGCAGTGGACACGCTTGGAAAGGAACTCGCGTTGAGATTGGGTTCGATATACGGGGGAAAGAAGTGAGCCAGCTCAGCGTTCCGTATGGGCGGAGGCCAAGTGAGGACCATTCCGGCCAGGAGGGCGAGGAGGATGGTGATTGCTGACCCCACAATCGTGGTGATGATGCGGAGCCTTTTTTCGTGCTCGCCAAGTCGCGCCGCCTGGACCCAGAAGACGAACATCGCTCCCGCGTACCAGAACCCACCCAGGACATAGTGCCGAAGACCGCTCTGGATGCACTCGTCGAAGAGGGGGAAGCGGTTCAGGCACTCCCCAAGCTTGCTGGCCAACCAAATGTCGAAGCCTGTCGGGGAGAGCTGCATGTGCGCCGTCGGCGGCCGCAGGACCATCAAGCCAAAGGGATTATATCAGAACCCGCGTCGGCCGGCCTGCGGCCAGCAAGACGCTCACGGTGAGACCCGTTAGAATCGCGTGCCGATATGATCCCAAACCGCCGCAGGAGCGGATCAGGGCTCGCCGATCAGGAGGTCGGGGGTAAAATGAGCCGACTGAACCTCGTATCCGACGAATCAGGCACATGCCACGAGAGCCGCCAAGAGGCAAACGGAACTGCCCGAGCAACGCAGGAGTCGCGATCGCCTTCAAAAGACGGCTGTTTTGCCCATGGGGCAGGCGGATTGGCCGTCGTCGGGGGACTGAGCGGCTTCAAACCACGCAGGGGAAGGTTGCAATTCTTTTCTCACCCTGGTTGCGGGTTTTTTCACACTTCCGGCCTGGGGAGCTATGAGCCGAAACCAATCCCTTCGCCAATAACATTCAACCATTTGATTTTACGAGATTTAGATATCGATGGCCGTGACTTGATGACATGGCAGTTTGGTTCGGCGTGTGCAATGGAAGGGGCACGGCGCCTGAACCCGGAGACGACCCAATGGGGGCAAGGTGTGGCCTGCGAGGTTGATCCGGTCTCAGGGTGTCTCAATCAAAACTTCGGAATCCCAGGCGGGGCGGGCCAGCGAGCGTGTTGGTGGCGCCCACAGGATTGGCCGAGGCAGCGCGGCGACGTCCGTTGCGAGGAGAGCATGATGTCTAAGCTTAGAATTCTTGCCTGTCTTTCTCTTTTACTCGTTCTCCCGGCTATGGCAGTAGCCCAGAAGCCGTCGAAGAGTGTGGTGCCGGTGCTCAATTCCATTTCCCCGAGCAGTGCGACGGCGGGGGGCAGCGCTTTCACCCTCACGGCCACCGGCTCAAAGTTCACCAACGGTTCGGTGCTGCGGTGGAACGGGTCTGCGGTCCCGACCACGGTGATCAGCAGCACGCAATTGCAGGCCACGCTGGGGAGCAGCCAGCTCGCGAGCGCGGGGACGGCAACGGTCTTCGTATTCACGTCGGGCCGGTTTGGGGGCACTTCCAACGGCCTGACGTTCACCATCAACGCGCCGGCCCCACCGCCGCCACCGCCGCCTCCACCCCCGGCTGGCGACCTGACGATTACCACCCCATCGGTTCCAGCCGGCACCGCAGGGTCCGACTATCAGGCCAATTTGGCAGCCTCGGGCGGCACGCCGGCCTATACCTGGAGCAAGGCCTCCGGTTCGTTGCCCTCCGGCGTAACCCTCCAGGCGGATGGTAAGCTGACGGGAAAGCCCAGCCAAGCAGGAGGACCGTTCACTTTCACTGCCCAGGCCAAAGATTCCGCCACCCAGGCCCAGATCGCAACGAGAGAGTTGTCCATGACCGTCGCCGCCCCGCCCCCTCCCCCCGGCGGCGGCAGCTATCTGTTCCAGTCCAGCGGTGCTAGCCCGCTTTCGGGCTGGGATTCCGTCTGGACAAAGACTGACGTGACGGCAGCTAGCCTGGTGCCGACTGATCCGTCTTTTGACCCAACTCCCGGACTCCAGCGTCAGGGCAGCGCTGGCACCTCACTGATAAAGATTCATTACGCCATCTGTGGAGACAGCACTAAGCCTACAGTTTGTGGAGAGGCCCACCAGGACTCCAACCTTAACGTTACAAAATATTTCAATTCGAGCAATGGCAATCCAAACGGCCTCGAAC
>JAIQGB010000059.1 GCA_020072905.1 Terriglobia bacterium
GGCGGCGAACGTCGTCTTGGGTTAGCGGCAGGCCTTGGTCGTTCTGAAGAATCCCCGGCGGACAGACCGGCGGAGGCGCGAACGGGCCGGGCAATTCTGGCGCCGGTTTCTCACCCGTGGCCAACCGGGTGTCCCAGCGACCGAAGGCGCCGCCGAGTACGTAAGAAATCAATGCCTCGTTCTGAGCTTCCTCAGAGTAGTCGATGACGAAGTCCGAGTCTCCTTCTTCGGCTTCCCCTTCTTCTGCTTCTTCTCCCTCAGTCGAACCACCGCTTTGCTGATACCTCAACGCCTCAAGCACATCACGCTCAACACGGGTGGCGGCCTCGGGCGTGAAACCGTAAGCATCGGCCACGCGACGTTCGCCGTCCTCACCGAGAAGGCTCGTGGCATCAAAAGCCAGTGCCTGACCCTTCTGGGAGAAATCGCAGATCTTGGTCGGCACCAGAAACTCGTTAAACGGCTCGTGGTTCTGATAGGCACGGCGGCGTCGGTTGACTTCGGCGATACCATACTCGCGGAAGAAATTAAGGGCTTCATCGTCGACATCTGGCCACGGCAGCATCTTTAGATTCTCGACCAGAAAATTCGGCCATTCGAACTTCTCGCCGTAGAAGCGCATGAAGGCAGAAGCAATCCTTGATGCACAGACTCCCAAGGCTTCGAACTCACGCCCCTGCCTCGGAAATGCCATATAACGGCTGACCGACGGAATGCAGCCACAGGGGATGACGTAGGGGTAGAAGCGAGTTGCCCGGCGCGTCCAACTGAAACCCGGGCGGTAGTAGAAAGCGACGTTCTGCGGGCGCGAACGGAGCTTGCCCTTTGCGTCGGTGAAGTTTCGCGACTCCGCCCCGTTGTTATGCCAATTGATCTTGAGGGTGATGGGCGAATGCCACGGCTGCGAGGCGCCCGATTTCACATGGAACGCCCAGCGCGGCGTGCCCTTTGCACGCCGCCGGAAGTATGCCTGCACGATGGGGTCGTCGAATCGGCAAAAGGTCTCCCCGTTCGGTGGAAAGTAGACGAATTGTGTGTCTTCCGGTGCTACCTCCCACACGGCCCGGCAAAAGCGCACGTCATCACCCGTGGCCAGTCCTTGTCGCACTTCACCGATGGCGGGTTCGAATTGCTGTCTCTTGGTGAACTGGTCAAGGTCATCGTGGGCAACCCAATAAACGAACGGTGAGTCTGGAAGCTTCTGGAAAGTGTCTTGGCGGGCGAGCAGGAGGCGGGGGTCTGCGTTGCCGGAGTTGAACACCGAGACGCAGGCATTCACAACGCACTCGCGGTCTTGCTCCGCGATAGCGCGCATGAAGGGGGTCACGGAGACAGGCCTAGCACGTTCCATGACGTAAGCCGCAGCCTCCACCATCGCGTTGTCCATGACGCCTTGGCCCAAGTCCGCGACAGCACCCAAGGCTGCATCTGCCAGAACTACTCTTCTACGCCAATCGGTGAAGCTGGTCAGGAAGAAGCAGGTTCGCGAGGTAATCGCGCCGAGCCGTCCATGGTAGTGGAGGCGATGGAGAAAACAATCAATGAAGGCACCGAGGATGTCGTTGTAACTATTTGGATACGTTTCCTCCGCTTGATCTTTCCATTGCTTGGAGAAATCTCCGAACGGTGGATTCATAAGGATTGCGTCATAGCGTTTGCGGCACTGGTCGATGAAGGCAAAGCCGCGGGCGGCATCCTCGGCAAAGAGGCGGCGCTGGTAGCCTGCGCCGTTCTCAGCCTGTTCGGAGTAAACCTGAAGCGCAGCGTAGATGCGTTCTTCGGCCTTTTCCCAGAAGGTCGCGTCAGTGATGCCAGAGAAGTCGAGTCCAAGTTCCTTTTGCTCGGGCCGTTTATCTTCCGCGAAAAAACGACCCTGTTCGGCCTTCGGGCCGGCCAGCCACTGCTTCTTCGCCTCGACCACGGCGCCGGCGATTTCCTCCTCGATCTTGAGAAGAGACCCGGCTTCGCCAGCAAGTGTCATCTTTTCGAACACGGACTGCACAAGCTGACCAACCACCTTAGGCTCCAGCCCGGTGACGAACTGGTCTAGAAATGCTTTCTCCCCAGGCATCGGCTCGGCACAAACGATGTTGCTCTTGGTGATCTTCGGCCGGTCCGCTCCTTTCAGCCCAAGCCGTTGGTAGGTGCGTTGGGCGCGGAGCCATAGGGCGAGCGCCGCAATCTGGCAGGAACGGAGATCAATATCAATCCCGTGGAGGTTGTGGCGGAGAATAAGTTCAGGCAAGGCCCTTTTCAGGGAATCGAGGTCGGGAAAATCCTCGAGTAGGCTCTTTCCGCTGGCCTCAAAAGCCACAGGCTGCTCGTCTGCCCAGGCTTCCTCGTATATCGTTTCCAACAGGTCGAAGCAGTACAGTAGGAAGTGCCCGCTTCCACAGGCCGGGTCAAGAATCTTCAGGTCTCGTGGGTCCTTCTTTGATCGGTGCGGAATATGAACAGGCTGTTTGAGAAGTTCCTCCTGACTTAGACCCTCCTGCGGTTCGGCAGATCCCGGCGGCTCCTCTCCCTCCTTAAGGAACATCTCTGTCGGACGGCGTACAAGGTAACGGCAGTTGTCCTTGAGGGCAGTTTCACCCTTCCGCATTTCGTAACAGATACGCCCCAACGTGTTGTCCACCAGGAATTCAACTACGTAGCGTGGCGTGAAGAACTGATTGCGAACGGCGAGTTCCCGGCTATTGCGTGGAGCCGCCGACGCATCGCGCATCTTCTCGCGCTCTTCCTTGGAGTTGAAGTACTGATAGACCCAGCCGATGGTTTCATCCTCTTTCCAAAGGTGCGCAAGCTTCGGGTCGTTGAGGAGAGTGAGCACTTTCTCCAGGCATAGTTCGCGAGGAAAGACCAATGACTGCGGGGCCCGCAAGTCGAAGAGCGCTCCCAAGTCCACGGCCAGCTCATCAAACATCCGCTCCAGGAATATCTGATAGGTTTCACCGCGGGTGCCCAGCGCACCTCCCGAGAAGCGTTCATAGAGGACAAAGCCATCCGATTCCATGCCCCGGCGCACACACTCGATGACGTGCCCGCGTTCTTCGCACATCCGAAGCGCCGCCAGGCGGTTCAGCACCGTGAATGCTGTTTCGTGAGTAAGCCGATCAAAAGCTTTCTTCTTCTTTTCGGTGTCGGTCCCAGCTTCTGTGGAGGCGAGATGTTCTTGCCATTCCCTCAGTTCCTGCGCTACCTCGCGCCCGCGTTCGTCCAGATGCCCCAGCGTCGAAACAGGGAGAGCGGTTCCATCCGGCTGAAGGCCGTACGTCGCCTGGAGCTGGTGGCGGAACTCCTCCGTCAACAAGCGCCGGCAGTCGCCGACCATACTGGCAAGAGCGTTCCGAGTGGGCTTGTCGAAGCTCATTCTGGACTTTTCCTGAAACGAATAACCTTGTTTGACCTCAATAGTTCGTCGAGCTGGGCTCGCATGGATGAAAGCCAAGCTTCAAGGTCGTCCCTGGTGCGTATCACTTCGGGCGCCATGAGGGCGGAAAACTCCACGACTTCCTCAGTTGGCGGCTCCTTCGGCTCGGCCGGGGGTGGCGGGGGTGGCAGTCGGCGCTGAATCTCGTTTTCCAGCTCGGCACGAAGGGCGGCAGCATTCGACTCACGCGCAAGCACTAACCGGAGGTCAGCGACTTCGCGGCCAGCCGTCGGCTTCTCGGGGAGGCCAGAGGAAGTCAGCCTGCCGGCAATCTCCTCGCGGTCGTCGGATTCAAGCCGAGACCATTCCGGCTTGGCTTCCAGTTCCTGGAGATGAGACTTCAGCGAAGCCGCGTATGCGCTTCGGTGCTCGGCGTAGCGTGTGGACACCCGATCAAGGGTTGAACGGACAGCGCCCCGCAGTGCCGGCAAGTGCTCGTGGATGTTTTCTGAAGCCAGACCCTTACGGATCGTGGGGGCATCGGTCGAAGTGATAATGCCGCTCCCTCCTGCAGGGAAGAGCGCAGCCAATTCAGCCAGACCGCTCTCAATATCTCTAGCGGCACGAACTTCGGCCTCACCGCCGTTGCTCAAAGCGTCTGTGACCTCGCGGGCCCATTTGGCGTTGATAGGCACGGAGCATTCGGTCCCGCCAAGCAACGCTGTGGCCCCATTGGCGTCTTGCTCGAGGAGGTTCGCGCAGGTTTCGAGCAAACGGCGCGCGCGAGCCTCACCTGGCAGACTCAATAGACGCAGCCTGTCTGGCAGTGACCCTACCTTTTCGATAAGGCCTGGAACGTTAGTCCGAACGGCCCGACTGATGTGGTCCTCAAGTGGTAAGACGTCTACCCCAAACAATCCCTGTAGGCGCGTTGCAGCGCGATCCAGAGCTTCAGGCGCCGGGCGACTGTCTCGACGAGACACGCCTATACGATTAAACGCCACGGTTGACTTGAGTGCTTCTTGCGCTGAGGGGCCCGAAGTCCTGATGGGGCCGTTTGGGGTGTGCAGTTCGATTTCGCCCGCCACAAGGAGGGCCGCAAATAGATAACGTGTGGCGTCCTTGGACCACCCATAGGGCGGCGAGGCAAAGAAATCCTGGATGAAATTCCCTTGAAGCCGGCCTCCGCCTGAGCCATCCAGCTTTTGTTGGAATGCACGCAGGGTCTCCGCTAGGGCAGCGTTATTCACGTCGACTCTTGGCTTGGCACCTCCTGTCACTACCAAACGCAGCGGATCGAGATCCTTCGGCATGCGGTCCAATCTTTCGACGCCCAATAATTTGTAGGCCAAGTCGGTTGCCGGTCGAATTCGCACCAAATGCAGATGTGGGAATATTTCCGCCGCGGCTTTTGCCAGGGCATTTCGGGCACAGGCGTCGAGCGTCAGTCCGGACTCTGTCACCGCCGTCGGGCGACCCCGAAAAATAAATGTCCCCTCAAGGAGTCCCGTGGAGATCAGCACGGTTGCCCTCTCGCGGGACTTTTCCCCGGCCCGTCGCTCGGCACGAAGGAATTGCGCAACATCACGATCAGCCTCCTGCTCGGGGGTTGACCTGATCCAATCGGAACGGCAGGCCTCAACCAGGAGGTCGTCCAGTTCCTGGGGAAACGACGCCAACCACACGACGGTGTTCTTGAGTTCCGAAAGCGTGTTGGTCTCCGTCAGGAGGGCTGTGCGTCGCTCTGCGAACGATGCGGAATCAACCGGCTCGATGCGAAACTGGATGTCGGCATCTTCACCCAGGACTTGAGTTCTGCCATAGCGGACGGCGGCCTTAACCTCTTTGATGTTTTCGATCTTGGCCGATGGAGGGGGGTCAAAAAACTGTTTGCAGCAGCTTCGAGCGAAGGACGTTTACATCCGCTGCCGTTGGGATGTAAGCATTCCTCTTGTCGCGCAGAGGCTTGACGTCTTCGCTTAGGAATAAATACCCGCCTGCTTGCGGATCTTCGATGACTCCGCACTCTTGTTTTGAGACAAGGTTCCGCAAGATTTCCCTTACCTCTGTGACAAGTCCCTGGGCGCCAAGCCTGGGATAAAGTAACGCCGCAATGTTCTCGGCAGTCTTGGGAAACCCTTCGATAGCCTGTAAAACCGCGATTGTCTTCGCCACGCGCAGGACTAGCGGCTGGTTCTGGAAGGCTGCGGCTACGCGATCAACTCCACGAGTCACATGAGGCAGTACCTTGGCAATGTCAGCTCGCAGGCTGTCATAAATATCGTCCGCACAAGCTAGCACTCCGATGGGTCGATCGGCGATCTTCACGGTCCCGGCCGGCAATACTCGGCTCGTGTCAACAAGAAGATCCTGGATTACCCGAATTGCGGAACGCAATCCAATGCCCCCCGTCGAACGTGCCAAGGTTCGGATCAGCTCCAGGAGGAGGTCGAAGTGTTGGGGCAGGAAAGGATAGAGTCGAGCAAAGGCGTCGGCATCTGGGTCGCCCCGGTAAAGCGATGTTCCGGTGAGTCGAGTGAAGTTGATGAGTGCTTGGCCGTGACGACCAAATTCCTCTCTTAGTCGGCGGTCTCCCTCCGGCGACTTGGTCAGCAGGCGCCGGTAGGTGATCTCACGAATGTCTTGGGCATCAAGGTTAATAGGTATGGGGAATCGATCGCGGAGCTTGTTCAACTCGGCTGAATTGTGGGCAGCCTTCTCGACAATCTCAGCGAGTGTCTGCTGGCCAGTAGCTACAATCCAAACCTTCCCTTCGCCGAGTTCCTTCAGGTTTCGGGCGAGGCCGTCGAGATTGAGGATACGTTCTCCGCTGGGAGCCACATACTGGCCGGCCTCGTCAATCAGGAAGAGAACATTTTGCTTGCCCGATTTGCGGCGGATCAACTCTATCATTTTCCGCGCACGGTCTCGGGCGTCGGCAGCCTCCTCGAAGCGTAAGGTCCTAAAGCTCTCGGGTGTCGGGAACTCCTTGAGTAGCGATGGGACAATCTGGGCGGCACGTGCTATGCCGATGAGTGGATCATTGTGGACCTTCTCCCAGTCGTCGGCGAATTTTTCCCGGTACAGTTGCCGAAAACGATCCTTAAGACCCCGAGCTTCGAGCGTGAACTCTAACTCGGCCAGCTTCTTTTCCTTCGAGTAGCCTGCCCACTGGAGGACCTTCCAGTACAACACTGTCGACACCGGAGCTGAACTAGTGTCGGCTAATTGCTCGCTACCGAGGTCTAGGAAAATGACGGCCGTAGAATGCTGAGTCGCCAAGGTCCGCATGTTCGCCTTAATCTCGGCCGAGCGCAATCGCTCGCACAAGAGATCGAGAAACGGCCGACCACCAACAAGTCGGCTGCGGTCCAGGCCGAACCCCAAGTACTTCGTGAAGGAACTCTTGCCAGAACCGTAGAAGCCGGCTACCCAGACGCCGATTTCGGTTACTTGGCTTGAGCGGACTCCCTCCCCGAAGGTATCAAGAAACTTGCGGAAACACTTCTCGACATTGTCGGTGGCCTCATATTCCTCTATTTCCGCGAGGAGGCGGCTTTCATCTGTGGCGTAGTAATCGATGACTTTCTCGATAGGCCGGTCAATTGGCCGCCTGGTCGAAAACAGCGTCCGGATGCTCATTCAAGTCCCCCCAGCAACGTCGCGCGGTAGTTCCCATCGAATTCGTAGAAACCGAGAGAGTGCAAACCATACTGACCTGAGCGGCGCCCAGGATAAAACAAAACTGTAGGCACCTTGACCCTATCGTGCAGGCCGCTTTCCAGCGAACGCGCCCGGAAATATGGGTGTAAGGCGGCTGTATCTGTAACGAAGACCAGAGTGTGCTCGCGCTCCTTACTGACGTGGCTCGCCAGAGATTCGACGAGAGCATTCCCCGTTCGCAGAACATCGCGAATGGCCTCATTCATTGCCTCCGGGTCGGCTTCTGGCTCAAGCGCCAACCATTCATCCCAGCGCCCGGAGCGCTCCACAATCTGCCAGAGGAGCTGTGAAAGGGAAACCTGCTCCACTACCCATCCTTCATTCCTCAATGCTGGGCACCAGACGCCGAGCTTCTGCTTGACGGCGAGCGTTTCGCCTGGATCATGGACAAAATATAGAATCGGGTCACTCTTAGCAGGGTTTAGGGCATCCGGTTGGCGGAGATACGCCGTCAGGGTAGCGAAGGTCTCATCGAGCGAGGGCATCGACAACCTCCTCCATGCTGGCATATTTCCACGTCACTCGGACGACGGACCCCGCAACCTGCGCCAGCCACCAACCTTCTCCACTGAGCCGGTCGAGGGCTGAAGTCACATCAGCTGCCCGCAATCCGAACAGAGCCCAATCCCTGTGGTCAACAACCCCACCGTCGGTCGATCCCGTGAAATGGATGTCGTAGGCAAGATAGACGATTGTCCGGTCCGTCGGGTGGAAATGAACTAGTTCGCGCTTACCACGACCCACTTCTCGCAGCAATCCGAAGTTGGTCATTGCTTTGAGAACTCCCCGGGCCACCTTGAGCTTAACCTGTTCGGACCACGGCTCTGGGACGCGCCCGTCCTGCTCAGCCTGGCGTAAGAACTCGACGACATAGGCGGGACTAAGACTGAGCCTGCCCTCGGACAATGCAGGCCAATACAAATGGGACACTGCATCGCGTATGAGATCGTCGTTACGAGCGGCATATAGCAGGCATAGGTCGGAGAATAGCTGACCCGGTTGACCTTGCTCTAGGAGGCGTTTAAGCAGGATGGCTGGCCTGTTATCAGGACGAAGGAGACGCCACGCGAATACGCGGCGAACAATATCGCTCGCCCGGTATGCGGTCATTCTTCCCAGAAGATCTTCGCGAAGAACGCGATCGCGAAATTCACTTGTCGACTCCCCAGGGTGCCAAGCTCGAAGCAGAGCCTTGGTTTCTTCAAGAAAAGCGGTCCCCTTGCAGACCGCGATGGTATAGCGTCCAGCCTGGGCTTCTGCCCTAATCAAAGTCAGTCCTCCGCTTCTTCAAAGTAGGGAAAGACCCGCCGGCCAGTCTCAACTGAGGTTCGATAATGAGCTGCCATTTCTTCAATCGCAGACCGCTCTGATAGACGGACCGCGGGGACAAGTCTGATTGGGCCTTCAGCGGTCGGCACGGCGCGAGAATTAGCTACCTTTGCAAGTTCGCAGAGAAGGTCGTCTCGCTGTTCTTTCATCAATGCAGTGGCTTTGACGCGAAATGACTCTTCCATCATGGCGTCGATGAGGACATGCTCCAATGCGGTCGGAAGACGGAACAGGTGATACCTGCGTCCAATTCCAATCCGTTTATCATGGTCAGCGCGCGCAACAATAGTCGTCGATCCGAGTGCGGCTCGCATCGCGGTCCTCGGGAAGACTCTGGCAAGCGTACGGAGGCCTACGTCGGTGAGGAATTGGGTCCGCCACCACGGAGGGGTAGTGCGTTCGCCGAGACCAGCCACAAGGGTTCGGAGGAAAAGCAGTCTGTGAACTGCCGCAGATGATGCAGCTTTGTCGCCCATGGTGGATTCCTGAGGGGAAGAGTTTAACAGTTCAACGGACGGCTATCTTGAGACCTCCTATTGCTCGCCAAAAGCCCAACGCAGTCAAATCTCACTGGCGTTGACTGCTGAACAGAAACGAAGCTTCTCTCCCATCAGTGGGTAGTGGACTGCTGTTTGTATCGAGGGAGTAATTATACGCCTGTGGATCTATCCGACAAGACTTTTGCAGACTCTACTTGCGAGTGCGTTGAGCTGAGAGGGAATGAATCTGCCGAGGGGCGAATGGATGAGTTGTCGGCGTCGACCGATTTGCGTTGGCAACGTGAAAGACGCGCAGCTAACCATGCACCAAAACAAATCCTTTGATACGGTCGAGTCGGCTGACCAGCCCAAGTTTTGTACCGCCGCAAGTGGGAAAGTCTACACCACATCCCGCGCCTCCAACCCTCCCCCCGTCCGCATCGCCTCCAGGCATTCGCAAGCCGTCGACCGGGACGTTCCGGGCGAATAGTCGCCAACACGGAAGTCATTCTCGGTCTGCTCGGTTCATCTGCCACCAGTCCGATATTGTCCGACTGCGGCGTGATCCAACCGGGATTGAACATTCAACTCGGATCGATAGGTAAACACAAGAGGCGACTAGCGAGGTTGTATTTCCTCCAACGCCATTTAACATTCCGGGGGGTCTGAGATTTGGGGGCCAATTGTCCGGTTTCCGGACTATGCGGCCAAGTGACCACCAACCTTAGCCAAAGACCCGAAAAGCACTTGGATTGGTAAGCAAACTCGCGCCAAGGAGTAGCACATGGGCATCGCGTGGCATCATCGGGGGTGTGCTAAAATCGGCCCACTTCTTAAGGGGGAATCATGAGAAAGGCTGTTGTGGCCTCGATAGCGGTACTAGTTCTGGCTCCTGTGCTGCCCGGCGCCGCCAAGCCCCGGCCTGCCGGCACGTACTCGATTGCCGGGTTCGATCCGGTGGCGGGAGACTTGGGGGTCGCGGTGCAGTCGCGATATCTGGCTGTCGGGGTGGGCGCTCCGTTCGCCAAGGCAAATGTGGGAGCGATCGCAATCCAGTGTTTTCAGAATGCGAGCTATGGCCCCCGGGGCCTGGAACTGCTGGAGAAAGGCCTCAGCCCCAAGGAAGTCGTGGACGAGCTGATCCGTGCCGACCCGGAGCGAGATCTTCGGCAGGTGGGAGTGGTGGATGCCCACGGGCGTTCGTTCTCTTATACGGGTAAGAATTGCCCCGAATGGAGAGGCGGGCGTTTCGGGCCGAACTACGTGGTCCAAGGCGATATCGTGGTCGGTGAGGCCGTCGTGGTCAGTTTGGAAAAAGCTTTTGTCAACACCGGGGGTTCACTCGCGGACCGGCTCCTCGCCGCCCTCGATGCAGCAGAAGCGGCGGGTGGAGACAGGCGCGGCAAGCAATCTGCCGCCTTATTGGTTGTGCGCAAAAACGGCGGGGTAAGCGGCTTCAGTGATCGCTTTATCGATATTCGGGTGGATGACAACCCGGACTCGGTCAGGGAGCTAAAGCGGATTTACGCACTGTGGGAGCGGCAATTCCTCGCACTGTCCCGGCTGAGAACCGCGGAGGATTTCGCGCGGGCCGGAAACGTCGAGGCGGCGCGACTCGAACGCGAGCGCGCTCGTGCCCCGTTCGAGCAGGACCTACGTGCGAATCCGAACGATGTCGATGCACTGGAGACCATTGCGTGGGTCCTGACTGAGACTGGGCTTGACCTCGACCGCGCAGTTGAGCTTGCCGAGCGCGCCATAAAGCTGGCGCCGGGTGAGGACGATTATCGCGCCACACTCGCCGAAGCTTACTTCCGCAAAGGGAACATTGCCAAGGCCATCGAAATCGAAACTGAGCTCGTCCAGAAGAATCCCGGCGACACGGACTACGCCAAATCGCCGGATCGCTTCAAGGCCGCCCAGAAGCCCTAGCGGCGAGGTAAGCTGCAGGCCCAGTTCCTCACACAAATCCGCCGCCGGGACCCTGTCCAATAGGTGTCGCCTCAAGATCGCCACTTTCTCTTCTGCGGTGTAATGCTTCCGTTCCTTCCTCATAGGTTCGCTCCGCTATCTTAACGGACGGACGCCTTTCTCCAGTTCCAGCTGAGCCAGAACAATAGAGCGTAACGAACCTAAGGTTTTGCAGGTACTTGATACTAAGGCTGGCGCGGCCGCACTGGGTCGAATAATGCCCTAAACGCAGAAGTGTGCCGGTTCACCGAATGCGGTCGGAGGCGAGGTCGGCTGCAAAGGCGGATTGGGAACGAAAAACGGCCAAACCGCCGATTGACTTACTTCAACGGTTTGTCGACTTACCGTCAAAGTAGAACGCTCTGGGTTAGCGGCCCAGCTTCATTGCAACAACTCCGGGCTCGTGGTGTGATCTTGAACCAGGATTGCTTGTGGGAAGGGGATTTTCCGCCAGGTATCCTTAGTCCCTCTCAGCGTGGCCAACTTCCGAGTAGCCGACGATTCATCCGGAACCACGGGGCACCACATCGGCGCATAGGGCGTTATTCACCAAAGTGGATTATTTTCGCGTGCCTGGCGCGACGGGCCTTGACGAGTGCCCTGGCGTTCCTGACTTCTTTCCTTCATAATTCGCGGTATGGCGCTCGTTGTTTTTCTGCGAGGTGTTAATGTTGGCGGACACAGGACGTTTCGCCCAAGCATCCTCGCACGAGACCTGAGCGACTATGATGTGGTGAACGTGGGTGCTGCGGGCACGTTTGTCGTTCGTAAACCTGGACCTCGAGCAAAATTCCGCACTGCATTGCTCCGGAAACTGCCATTTGAAGCAGAAGTTGTGGTGTGTGATGCCCACGATCTTATCCGCCTGGAGACGGAGAATCCGTTTGCGGCTGAGTCATCCCCGTCAGATGTTGTTCGGTTCGTGAGCATCCTCTCGAAAGCCGGCGGCGTCCGGGCGTCGCTTCCAGTCACGTTTCCGTCAGACGGTGAGTGGCTGGTGCGGGTGATGGCCTCGCAGGGGCAATTTGTGTTTGGGATGTACCGTCGTCACATGAAGACGATCAGATATCTCGGTCAGATTGACAAATTGTACGGTGTGCCGGCGACGACACGGAATTGGAACACGATAATCGCGATCCTGCGGATTTTGAGAGGCCAGGTGAGTAAAGGACGCTGATTACCCGCCAACACGACCTACTTTCGACGTCGTGATGAGAGCGCCCCTCCGATCACGCTCGGCAACCGCGAAGCTGCCGAGTTCATTCCCGCGCCAGGCGTGAGCGAAGGCGACCTGGCCGCGCCGCGCAACTGGAGCAAATCCAATTTTTGTTGGGGCATGTTTCAGTGCAGACGACGGAACGTTACCTGGGCTGCAAGCAGCGAATCCGGGGCGCCGTGAACGACCATATCGGCATAGAGCCGACGAATTAATCGTAATCGCAACCATTTTGTGATTGTGGAAGGGTGGCCGACTAATCAGGAGCGGCAGCAACGAGGGACCGAAGGTAGACGTCGCCGCACCGGTGGAGAAGAGGTCGCGCTGCCAGCGTTATAATCTGCATATGAAAATCGGCGAACTTGCGAAGCGTGCCGGTGTGAGCGTGCAGGCTATTCGCTTCTACGAACGGCGTCGCTTGATTCGCACGCCCCGCCGGACGCCCGCGGGATATCGCATTTACAGCGAGCAGGACCTTGAGAGCGTCACGCTGATCAAGAAGATGCAGCGATTTGGTTTCAAGCTCGTGGAAATCCGGCGCGTGTTGCAGTTGTGGATTTTGTCCAGCGATTCGGGCGGGGCTCCTCCCTATCAGCGAGGTTCACATGAATGTCTACGCGAAGCGTTGAAGCTTGGGGAGAAGAAGTTGCAGACCATGAACGACGAAATCCGCTCCGCCATTCAAATTCGGGATGAACTGATGGAGGCGTTGAGCCAAATCCGCGCTTCCCTCAACGCTCCCACACGGCACAAAACTCCCTCAGATCACGCTGAGTCCTCCTGACCCACCGCCGTCTCCTAACTTTTCGCTTGACTCTATACCTAGGTGCAGGCTTCAGACTGCTCTCAACGTCCCAATGACAGGCGGAACGCGGGAGGATCATTGGGACGAATGCGGGGCGGTGTGTATCTCGACGCTCTCGTATCTCAATCAGGAGACAGCCATGAAGAACAAGAGACTGCTGGAGAGAGGCAAGCAACCGCTTTGGCGAAGCTATCGTGTGCAAGGGGCCGGCGCAGTTGTCCTTTGTATTGGACTGTGCTTCCTCTTGATACCGAGCCATGCCGCCGGGGGCAAATTGGAGGACCAGAACAAAGCCGTAGCACGGGCTGCGCTTTTCGACTACCTGAATCACCGGGACTTCAAGCGGTTTGAAGAAATCCACACCAAGGACTTTGTGAAGCACTACAACAACAGCCCGGCCGAGAGTCTGTCGGAAGAAATGCGGGACGCCAAGGGGCAGTATGATTCGTCCTCCGATCTCACGTTTACGGAGAACTGGATGATTGCCGAAGGAGACAAGGTCGCGGTGTGCTTTACTGCCAAAGGAACCCATGACGGAGCTTTTCAGGGCGTTCCTGCAACGGGAAAGCGCTATGAACTCTCGTCCATGACCGTGTGGCGCTTTGTGGACGGAAAGATCGCTGAGGAATGGGTGTTCTTTAATGACCTCGATCTGTACCGTCAACTTGGCTTGTTCAAAGGGCCGGGATCAACTGATCATTGAGTGCAGCCGTGCAAAACCGACGGACTGATCCTGCGTGGCCTGACACCCGAATCTCGGCTTCATAACCTGAAGCTTTCAATGCACGCACTTTGCAGTCTAAGTCCCCGATTAACGGGCAACTCGGAAGTTGCACCCAGCAGCGCTCTCGCTGGCGCATCGCCCAAACTGGAAAACGATAGCTGGCGAGAACAGCCCTTACCACAAACAATCAAGATTACATGCGAACACCCTCGGGAAGCGCAACTCCACTTGGACGAGAAACGGCCTAACCTAGCTTTTGCCTCGTCGCCGCCAAACTCCAGGTCACAAGGGCGGTAAGCCGACTTACCGTCAAGTGAACGGTGATACGTAAATCCTACGGCGTTTGGGAGGATCTTTCGTCGATGGTTTGTGCGAAGGGGATTTCTCGCCAGATATCCTTTGTCCCTCTCAGCGTGGCTAACTTCCGAGTGGCCGACAATGCGGAATTTGATTGGTTCGGTCAACGCTTCCGCGTTTATTGGGAGCGATATGCCAGCCAGCACTTCATGATCATTCAAATATGGGGGGGATGTTGTAGCTGCAGGAACACTCTGCGCCAACATCCGAGGAGAACGTTGGCGCGGGGAAGGGTACATCGCACCGCACCCGGAATGGTAAGATCCCGGTTGACCGTTACCCCAGCGTCGGCTCTTCCCAGAGAACGACCCCAGCTAATTCAGACATGGAATCAGCTGCGACTGCGAGCCGGTTTGACTCCCGGCGATTCATGTTCCGGGACCGCCCCTGGACGGATGTGGCCTATGTGTCCTTGAGCCTGGTGAGAACGGTCCCCCTGACCCATATGGTAGAGTCGTGTGTTCGTCTGTGACAGCCGCCGCGAGTCCCTGTTCCGTCAATCCTTCGACGCCACTCAGGTCGGCCCCGTCCAGGCGGGCCTCGCTCAGGCGGGCTCTGCTCAGCGTGGCATCTGGGGGTGGCAGTCGGCGAGACGAGGGGATTGGAGTTCCCTGAGCAGCCGCAAGATACAGTTTCCCTTCGCGCTCGACGTAAACGTGGGTGTAGCGGCTGTGAGCGACAAACGGGGTCCCGTCGAAGCTCCCGCGCAACTGGGTCCGGCCCGTGACGATGGCCGTGGGTCCGTGGAATCGCACGACAGATTCGACGTGCTCGATGGCCTCGAATTGAAGCCTCCTCAAACGGACGGCCTCCGTCAGCTCCCCCTTGGACATAAGCCCGCCGCCGAGATCGGCCAAAGTAAAATCATCAGTTAGCAAATCGTCGAGATCGCCCGTCTGGGCTCCGACAAGGGCGTCGAAGAAGGCTTTCTCCGCTTTGAGGACATCCGCATGAATTGGCATCATTCCTCCTGATTCGATGCGCCGGGACTCGCTGAGTTCCGCGGCATCTTCATTTCTAAACGCGGGTTGTAGGGCGAGAAGTCGACAAATTCCCATTCCACCGGCGCGTGGAGCGGGGACAACACCCAGCGTCTGACGCGAAAAGTCCAGGACCTGCCTGTGTCCGCGCCTTCCTGATAGTTTGCGACCTCGGGCCAGTGAGTCTCGGCGTCGCCCGTCATCTGGAGTGTGCGACGACCCACAAAATCTACAATCAGGATCCCCGCCGCCGGATTGATGGCCAGGTTGCCGAGCGTATTGAACATGCTGTTTCCGCGGTAATCGGGCACACTGAGAGTGCGTTCGTTGACGACCGAAACAAAGCCGGCATGGCCCCCGCGATGCGAGACATCCGCTCCGCCGTGGGGATTCGCGCTGGCAACGAAAAAGGTATCCGCCGATTCGACAATCTCTCGTGCCACCCCGGTGATGGCGCTTCCATGCTCCACTCGGCCGCCCCCGGGACGGGAATCAGCGCGGAGCTTCAAGAGGCGACGATGAATGTATTTTGGACAGTTGCCGTAGGCTTCTTCGACCGCTACGGTGAGCAGATTGGGCTCGCTCGCGATCACCCGCCCGTTGATGCGCAGACGCCGCCGGGTCCCGAGATCGATGGCGAGTCCTGCTAGACTTTTCCCGAGAGCGACGTTCTCCCACAAGGGGTCGTCGCCATCGCGCGTGTCGGGGTCGAGATGGATGCGGACCACTTTCCCGTCCGCCGACTCGACGAAGCCCTTTGGCCCAAAAAGAATGGACGCCCAGACTTCACCCTGAGGCGAGGCGCTTCCGATGATCAACATATTCTGTTGCTGCAAGAACGGAAGAGCCCCAGGCATGATCGTGTCGCCAATCGCGCCGTTCCGCTCCGCCAGCGCCGTCTCCCCGGCCAGTTTCTGAATTAGCCGTTCTCCGGAGTGAAATGGGTTATGAACCTTCATAAGCCTCCTGAAAGCTCGGGCGGACATGGCCCCCGCGTCCGCCCTGCCTCCTAGAAAGTGAGGACCGTATAGCCCTCCGCTACAAGTTTAGCCAGGCTTGGCAATCCGGGAGTTCCAGGTAACTGGTTGTCCTGAAGAAACGCCAAACCTTCTTGCTCCGCAGTCTCCGTGGCCCCGAATGCGATGGCGCAGGCGTTAGAAACTCCTTCGATGGCGTCTTTGACCCCTTCATAGAGGGCGTGCGCGGGGTGGTTACTCCTGGCCAACTCGCCGGCCCAGCGCGTACCCGTTCCCTGGAAAAGCACGCGGACGGGCGTGCCGCGCTTTTTGAAGTCGTACGCCGCGGCAAGGGCATTAAAAGCGCGTCCGAAAGCCTCCTCTGATCCCGCCTTCGGATCGGACAAAACAACGATCGCAACCTTCATCGTAATCTCCCTTCCTGTGAAATAGACCATTTGGTCTAATTGCATTCGATGTGGGGCTGAGGGAAAGGTTTCAGTCTATTTTGCGAGTGGCCGGGGTCCCGTGCGCTAGACCGATTGGACTAATTCTCGAGGTTGCGACATCATAACCAAGAAGGGGAGGTGATGGCGATGCGACCGGCGAAATTGGCGGAAAGGCAGGTTCTGCGGAAGCTGACCGATGTCTTCCGCGAGCGCGGCTACGAGGGGGCGTCCTACGCGCAGCTGATGGCCGCCACCGGGCTGGTGAAGGCAAGCCTCTACCACCGCTTCCCCAGCGGCAAGGAGGAAATAGCGGACGCGATCCTCGCGCAAACAGACCAGAAGTTCGCAGAAGACGTGTTACGCGCGGCACGCGAAGCGGGCCAGCCACGGGCACGCGCGCGGCGGATCGCCCGCCGGCTGAGGGAGTTCTATGGCTCGGGAACCCGCTGCCTGCCGAGTTCGCTGGCACGGCAGCGGGCCGAAGACGCAGTGGCCGCCATCGAGGGCGGACTGATCGTTTCACGCGTCATGAAAAACCGCCAGCCGTTCTTGCGGGCACTGGCAGAGTTGCCCGATCGTTTGACAAAAACGAAGTGAGGCGAATGATCCGCCCGATTCAGTGATTCCATCTAAGAGGATCGCGGATGGCACAGACATCGTTCTTTGACGTCTGCGATCTGCGATGACAGCACGTCGCCTTCCCGACCGGCGACCTCCCCCGACCCAACCCCACTGCAAATTATCAAGACACAGGGCGGGATTCGCAACGCCTGCCTACGACAGCTAAACTTAGGGTGACAGACCGGGTGGGCGGTTCGCGAACCGCTCCTACAAAAACGTTGGCACGCAGGGGGAGACCCCTCGCTGCGTCCGCTAAAGCGGGCAGGTATGGGGGGACGACTCTTTGGGGGACGAAAGCCGACGCCTTATGCTTCCCGATTTCGCGGGCGCCATACGAGGTTCTGGCCGAGTGACGGCGTACTCGGTCAGAATTCAGATGGACGTATAACGACCTAACTTCTCCTTAAGGCCACGCTGAGAGGACCTAGGCTCAAGGTCAGCCGTTAGGAGGCGGCTGGCCATGAGGAGAAAAGCAAACAGAGTAGGTAAGAGAGCTCATCGACCGAAACTTAGACTTGGACTGCCCGATTTAGATCAGGCTAGAGCAGCAGTGCTTAACAGCCTGCCCTCACCGGAGTCCCAACGCGGCTACCGACATTCCATCGACGAGTTCATCGTTTGGTACTGTTCCGAGCCCCGCCTCTCCTTCAACAAGACCGTCGTCACGCGCTACCGAATTCATCTCGAAACTCGCCAACTGGCGCCAGGAACCATCAACGTGCGACTTGCAGCTGTACGGCGACTCGCTTATGAGGCTGCCGATGCCGGACTATTGAGCCCGGAACTCGCCGCAGGCATACGACGTGTCAAGGGAGCACGGAAACTGGGTGTCCGGCTTGGAAATTGGCTGACGGTTGAGGAGGCTCGCCGCCTCTGGCAGTCGCCAGGAACCGAGACCCTCAAAGGCAAGCGCGACACAGCGCTTCTTGCCATTTTGCTGGGCTGCGGGCTACGTCGTCGAGAACTTGCCGAGCTGACCCTTGATCTCCTCCAACGTCGCGAGGACCACTGGGCCATTGTGGACTTAATTGGAAAGGGTGGTCATATTCGGACCGTTCCAGTCCCGGATTGGGTGAAGCAAACAGTTGACGAGTGGCTCATGGCAGCAGGAATCGCGGCCGGTAGGGTCTTTCGGTGTGTTTGCAGGGCAGGAAAAACTTGGGGAGGGGGCATGACGGAGAGAGTCGTGTGGCATGTTGTCAAAGAGAATGGTGCGAAGCTTAACCTGGCCAAGCTCGCCCCGCACGACCTTCGCCTTTCTTGTGCCCGTCTGTGCCACGCGGCAGGCGGCGAGATGGAGCAAATTCAGTTTCTACTGGGCCATATTTCAGTGCAAACCACGGAAACGTATCTCGGATGCAAGCAGCGCCTGCGCGGCGCCGTAAACGACCGGATTGGCATCGAGCCGTGAATGGGCAATTCCGATTCATGGGTGTAGCAACCTAGACGGTTTGCCGACTATACGTCCAGGTGACCCCTATTTTCTGAAGAGGAACCGCAAGGCGCTGGCATAGCTTCCGAGTGGCCGACGGTCCGGGACCTGAGATCGGA